>JBDHMQ010000006.1:0-39269 GCA_039656095.1 Gemmatimonadota bacterium
CCCATTCAGCGCGGGCGCGGAGATGCCTGAGCTTGCGCAGGCACCGTCAGTCATTCGGGAGCAGTTGCTCTTCCCGTATGTGGCGGGCCTCGAGTTCCTGCAGGTCTTCTGGGGTGGTCCGGCCGGCCGAACGCCTCCGATCGGAGCAAGCATGCCTGCGACCACTGAGCAGATTCTCCACCCGGGCCAGTTTGGAACGGAGAACGTTCGATCACCGGCGCCGCTACGATTCGACCGTCCGCCTCCTGATAACTGGACCGAGGTTTTTCAGGGGGGACTCGGAGAGTTCGACATTCGTCTGATACTGCGCGAATTCTTGCCTTCTCGGGACATCGCCGATCAGGCAGCTGCCGGTTGGGATGGCGATATGTACCGGCTTCTGGATGGACAGGAGGGGGAGAGTCTGGTCTGGATTTCGCGCTGGGACACTCCCAATGATGCTCGCGAATTCGCTGTGGCAGCGGAGCGGGCGTTTGGTGTCCGATATCAGGGTGAGCCGGGCCGAAAAGTGTCGGTGCGCCGGATCGGCGAGCTGACTGTTCTCGTTCAGGACGTACCGTCGGAGCTACATGCGGGCTTGCCCTCCTCCGCTGCCAGTTACGTGGAAGAATGAAGCGCCATGATGAGCAGGATAAGTGACGTGTCGAATACGGTGGAAGTAACGGTTCCAGGAATTGAGCAGAGCAGCTATCCCGTCGCGTTCGCCCCGGGCGGTCTGGCTGAGCTCGGTGACCGCGTCGCGGAACTGGTTCCCGCGCATCGCTATGCGTTGATCACGGACACGCATGTCGCTGGAATCTATGCAGATACAGCCATGGCAAGTCTTACGCGTGCCGGGTGTGACGCCCGGTTGTTCGTGTTTCCCTCCGGAGAGTCGAACAAGTCTCGCGCCACCTGGAGCTCCGTCTCAGACGAGATGCTTGAGGCTGGATTCGGCCGCGACTCTGCGGTCATAGCACTCGGTGGCGGAGTAGTCGGAGATCTCGCTGGTTTCGTGGCCGCAACCTATATGCGCGGCATCCCGTTCGTAGTTGTTCCGACCAGCCTACTCGCGATGGTGGACGCCTCGGTCGGCGGAAAGACCGGTCTCGACACGGCCCGCGCGAAGAACTCGATCGGAGCGTTTCACCACCCTCGGCTCGTCTTGATCGATCCAGAATTGCTCACGACCCTGCCGAAAGCCCACCTCCATGCCGGACTGGCGGAAGCCGTAAAGACAGCCGCCATTCAGGACGCGCAGCGGTTCGCCTGGATCGAAGCTCATGCGGGGGCCCTGTCAGGTGGTGACCTGGATCTACTTTCCGAGCTCATTGGGGCATGTGTTACGATTAAATCGACTGTCGTTTCGCTCGATCCCCGGGAGACGGGACTGCGCCAGATCCTGAACTTCGGACACACGGCTGGGCACGCACTCGAATCCTTGGCCGGGCTATCGCTATTGCACGGCGTTGCCGTAGCTGCGGGAATGCGGGTGGAGGCGCGTATCGGAGAAGCAATCGGCGTGACTCAGCCAGGAACGGCGAGACGCCTGGATCTGGCGCTGGACGCGTGTGGTGTGCCGAATTTGCTCGACGGGTCAGTCAGGGCTACTGCATTGTTGGAGGCAGCGGCGTCGGACAAGAAAAACCGCGCGGGTCGTGCACGCTGGGTGTTTCTACGACGGATTGGAGAGGTCGCAACGGACGATTCCGGTGCGCACTCTTTCGCGCTGGATGACGGGCAAGTGTTGGAACATCTGGATACCGCTTTACGAACAGCCGCGAAAGGCGCAGATTCTACCCCCTAATGGACAGTACTACCTCCACATCTGAGGTGCGCCCGCTGCGTCACCTGACAGATCTCGCCAGCGTATTCCGCGCCACGGTCGCCGCACAACCCGATGCGCCGTTGCTGTATCACGGTGCCCGCGTGTGGACCTATTCGGACGTTGCGGCTGATGCTCGTGCGCTTGCGTCAGCGTTTCAGGACGTCGGTGTCGAAAAGGGTGACCGGATAGCAGTCCATCTGCCGAACCTGCCGGAAACCGTCGCAACGATCATTGCTGCGGCTGAACTCGGAGCCTGGATCGTACCTGTAAATCCCCAGTCTTCACCACGTGAGTTGCGTTTTGTGCTTCGCAACACGGAAGCAACGATTGCGGTAATCGCCGAGCGGCATGGTGGTGTTGAGTACCTGGAGCTGTTCGAGTCCATGCTCCCGGATCTTCCGTGCCTTCAATACCTCGCCACGGTTGGCGAAGAAGACTTGTGGTACGACGATCGAATTTTCCAATTCGAAGACCTTGTCTCCGCGGGTCGCGGACTGAGCTTTGAACCTATCGCGGTTGGGACGGATGATCCTCTCGCGGTCCTGTACACGGCGGGCACATCGCAAAAGCAAAAAGGTGTGGTACTGAGCCACGGGAATCTGTTGCATGCTGCCGAGGCCACGGCGACCGCCCTGGGGATGGGTTCCGATGATAAGACCCTCTGCTGCGTACCGCTGTTCAACATTTTCGGGCTTGGAGCCGCACTGCTTCCGACGCTCGTTACGGGCGGGTCCCTGGTCTTGCAGGAGCAGTTCAATGCGGCAGAAGCAATCGATCTGATCGAGTCGCACAATCCGACGGTGCTCCATGGCGTACCGACAATGTTCGTACTGATGCTTCGAGAACTGGCGACACGGAATGTGGATGTGTCCTCGTTGCGAACCGGAATAATCGCCGGTGCACCGGTGGCGCCGGAACTGGCCGATAAGATCCGGAGTGAATTCGTACCGCAGCTTGAGATCGCTTACGGACTGACGGAGACATCGTCGACTGCCACGATTACCCGGCCGACCGATGGTGAAAGCCGGTCACACAGTGTCGGAAGCCCGATACAAGACCTTGAACTGTGCATCCTGGACGGAGATGAATGCCAGCTCGAGACGGGCGTGGTTGGACAGATAGCAATCCGCGGTCCGAGCGTCATGCAGGGCTATTTCCGGCAGCCTGCCACGACACGCGCGGCGCTGACCGCCGACGGATTCTTGCGTACTGGGGACCTCGGTAGCGTTGACGCGGCCGGGTTTTTGCGTATAGTAGGGCGCGAAAGCGATGTAATCATCCGCGGCGGATATAGTGTTCACCCCCGCGAAATTGAAGATTACCTGCGTTCGCACCCGGCGGTGGACGAGGTGGTGGTGGTTGGGGTGCCGAATGAAGTACTCGGCGAACTCATCTGCGCCTGCGTCATCCCGGTCGAAGGTGCGCTGGTCTCAAGAGACGAGATCCGGCAGCATTGTCGACCGGCCCTCGCGGAGTACAAGCTCCCCGATCTCGTCCGCTTCCTCGAAGAATTTCCCCTCTCCGAGGATGGCCATCCGCAGCGAGCTGAATTGGCCCGCGCGATGCGACTGTACGATACGGCCGCCGAAGGGGAACCCGACCTTCCGAGGTGCGGGGACAACTAGAACGAGAGACTCTTCGCATCATCCCCCCCGGACAATCCGGGGGCGAGATCGACGGGCCTCTCCTCCGCATTCTTGGCGGAGCTGCACATTGAAACGGCTGTATGAGAACAGCCGCACAGAAAGCAGACGAGAGGTATGAACGAAGTATTTACCCGAGCGCCACATTTGCGCTCCCCGGTCGTGGAGCAATCTCCGCACGCGGCCTTGATGATCGATTTTGACAACGTCACCATGGGAATCCGGTCGAATCTCGGCCAGGAAATCCGAAAACTCCTTGAATCAGACGTTATCCGAGGCAAAGTGTCCGTGCAGCGGGCTTATGCCGATTGGCGTCGCTACCCGCAGTATATCGTCCCATTATCTGAGGCGTCGGTCGATCTGATCTTCGCGCCGGCCTACGGATCCTCGAAGAAAAATGCGACGGACATTCGCCTGGCCATCGACGCAGTGGAGATTGTGTTCACTCGGCCCGAGATCGGCACCTTTATCCTCCTGTCGGGAGATTCTGATTTCTCCAGCCTGGTGCTGAAGCTGAAGGAGTACGGCAAGTATGTTATCGGCGTCGGGATGAAGGAATCCAGTTCCGATTTGCTCGTGCAGAATTGCGATGAGTACTACAGCTATAACAGCCTGTCCGGTCTAACGGCAGAGTCGGACGTAAAGACAGAAACGTTTGATCCATGGGTGCTGGCAGGTCGCACAATCCAGCGTATGGTGGAGCGCAAGGACGTGATGCGATCAGATCGTTTCAAGCAAGTCATGCTCGAGTTTGACTCATCGTTCAGCGAGCGGTCCCTGGGGTTCAGCAAGTTCAACCGCTTCCTTAGTGAGGCGGCATCCCGCGGTATCATTACGCTGGAAAAGGGTGCAAACGGACAGTACGAAGTGGCGCCTGGTGCCCGAGCTGACGAAATGGCCAAGCGCTCGCATTCGGGCCCGGAACCGACCGTTCAGGCCCGTTCAACGCCCAGAAGCTCATCGTCGCGCTCACGCGGCAGCCGGGGGCGTAGAGGCGGATCACGACGTGCGTCAACCGATGCTGTTCGAGAGGCACCACCGTCTGATCAGCCCGCACCAGAGGTCGATGAAGATCGGTTGCGTACCGCGTATTCACTTCTGCAGGGCGTCGTCGGAGACCTCGCTACAGGCAAAGAGGCGGTGCGTGATTCCGAAATCAAGCGGCAGATGTTGAAGCGCGACCCGCAGTTCGATGAAGCTACTCTCGGATTTCGGAAGTTCAGTCGGTTCCTGCGGCAGGCACACGACGAGGGGATCATCAATCTGGAGCAGGGGGCAGAGGGAAATTATCTTCTGTCGCCGATCGCTGGTTCAGCAAGCCCCACGCCGACGAGCGAGGCTGATATCACTCAGCAGCAGCCTGCATCCGAGCCGCGTGAGCGGTCTTCAGGCCGGAGAGGGCGCGGCGGCAGGGGTCGGTCGCGGTCCGGTGCCGGTCGAGACTCCAGCGAATCACGTCCGACTCCGGAGACAGAGGTCGTAGCCCCGGAAGCTGAGGTTGCTGCGACGGCGCCAGAAGTCACGGCCCCGGAAGCTGAGGCTGCTGCTCCGGAGCCAGAAGTCACGGCTCCAGAAGCTGAGGTTGCTGCTCCGGAGCCAGAAGTCACGGCTCCAGAAGCTGAGGTCGCTGCTACGGCGCCGGAGCCGACTGAGCCGGTGATCGAACCGGAGGCTCCCGTAGTTGAATCCACGCCGAAAGCCAAACCGCGAGCTGGTCTCGGCCGCGGCAGGAGTGGTTCACGAGGACGATCGCCACGCAAGCCTTCTTCCACGCCGCCTTCAAGTTCGCCGGCTGCACCAGTCGCCGCTCCTGTGTCAAAGGATCGGGAGGAACAGAAAGCCAGCCCACCAAAGGAAAAAGTCAAACCTCGCGCACGATCTGAGCGAGCGCCGTCCTCTCCTTCGAAGACAGCAGCGAAGTATAGAAGCCAAATCGATCAGATGTCGAAGGCGTATCCCAGTGTCGGACGCCGCACGGCAGAACGCTTGTTCGAAGAATTCGGTGACGAGCTTCTTGCGGTAATCGATACTCAGCCCGAGCGGATCAAGGCGATTCTGCCTGAGCATCGGGCCCGAGCAGTCATTGACGGTCGGAAGGCTCAACGCGAGTCCAACGACGCGAGTTGAGTGCGTGGAGCCGGGTTTCTACGATCACTCGGCAGTCGAGGTAGCTCGAGACCTATTGGGCTGTGTGCTGACTCGAGACCATCCTGGAGACGGTGTCGTAGCGGGTCGGATCGTTGAGACAGAGGCCTATACAGGCTTGAACGATCCGGCTTCCCACTCGGCGGCGCGGATCGGTCGCACCCGGAGAAATGATCCATTATTCGGCCCGCCGGGCACTGCCTATGTCCACCTCAATTACGGTGTGCACTGGTGCCTCAACGCAGTTGCAGGACCAGAAGGAGTCCCGGAGGGTGTGCTGATTCGAGCCCTTGAGCCGCTGACTGGTGAGGTTACGATGCGTCGTCGTCGCGCTGGCCGATCGGATCTTACCAACGGCCCCGGCCGCCTGACACAAGCGCTTGCAGTGGGTCCTGAATTTCAACGCCATTCTCTGAATACTGAACCGCTTCGCATCAGGCGCGGTGAACACGTTCCAGACCAGCATGTGCGTCGGTCCCCTCGTATTGGAATCAGTCGGGCGACGGACAGGCTGTATCGGTTTACGGACGACCGTAGTGCCTGGTTGTCACGAAGATGAGTATGCTGACACCGGAGGAAGCCCGGAGACTCCACGCCGACAGCTTCGTTTTTGACGGGCACAACGACGTCGCAGGGCCCTGGAGCCGCGGCGAGTCGCTCGATGACCGACATGGACGGGGGCATCTTGATCTGAAGCGGATGCGTGAAGGTGGTTTCGACGGTGGCGTGTTCGCGGTGTATGTCGACCCGGCGCAGGACGATCCACTGGGACGGACGATCTCCGGAGTCCGGCAACTGCGGGCCGCACTTGAAGCCCACCCGGCGTTTCGACTCGTTCTTGCAGCGACGGATCTCGAGCAGCCGGACGACCGAATTGCAGCTGTGATTGGTGTAGAGGGGGGCTATGCCATCGAGGACGATTTGGGCGTGGTCGATGATCTGTTCGACGAGGGTATGCGTTGCCTGACGCTCACCTGGAATGAGCCGACTTCCTGGGCAGACGCCGCCGGAACCGAGCTACATGGCGGACTGACCCATTTCGGTCAGCAACTGGTCGATCGACTCCAGCGCCTGGGAGTATTGATTGACCTGAGCCACGCAGCTGATAGCACCGTAGATAACGTGATCGAGCGCGCAGACAGGCCGGTGGTTTCGTCACATACTGGTATGCGGCGCTTGGCACCGCTTCCAAGAAATATTTCTGACACACAACTCGAGGCCATCGCCGAGACCGGCGGCCTGGTCGGAATTTCGTTGTTCAATGGCCATCTTGATGCCGATTTTGAGGAGCGATGCACTCCATTACGTGCGCGTCAATTCGCTGACGCGGAGGAACTGGCAACGGCAGTGCTGGCTGAAGTAGGTACGCTGCCCATGTCGATCGTAGTGGATCACGTTCGGCATGCCGTGCGTATCGTCGGGTCAGATCACATCGGGCTGGGCACGGATTTCGACGGGATGTGGGCGTTGCCAGAAGGCCTGGAGGACGTATCCCGGCTTCCGGATTTATCGGTGGCCCTGACTGAGGTGTTTGACGCCGACAGTCTTACGGCATTTCTTGGGATGAACTGGACGCGCGTATTGCGCGCTGCACTTCCCTGACTGGAGGCATCTCATCGACACCGGCTTCGTCTCGCTGCTGCCTCCCCTGTTCGCAATTGGCCTCGCAATCTGGACAAGGCAAGTCTATCTGTCCCTCGCGGCAGGCGTCTGGATGGGCTGGACGATTCTTGCGGGCTGGAATCCCTTTGCAGGCATGGCGGGCGCGATCGACGGCACTCTGGCCATGGCGACGGATCCTGGAACTGCGTCCGTACTCCTATTCACATTCACGATCGGTGCACTGATCGCGCTGGTCGAAGCGAACGGTGGTGTAAGAGGGTTCGTCGAGTGGGTGGAGCGACGACGATTCGTGACAAATGGTCGTCGAGCCCAGATTCTCGCGTGGGTGTTGGGCCTCGTGATCTTCATCGAGTCGAACATCACGGTGCTGGTCGCGGGCTCGATTTGCCGTCCGTTGTTTGACCGATTCCAGGTGTCGCGTGAGAAGCTGGCCTACCTGATCGATTCGACGTCTGCGCCCGTGTGCACGCTTATCCCGTTCAATGCCTGGGGCGCCTACATCCTGACCTTGCTCATAGCGCTGGATGTCGAGCCGGCGGTGCCGGTGTTCGTTGCCTCGATTCCCTTGAATTTCTACGCGCTGTCGGCTATCGGTCTGGCCTTCTACTCGGCAACCCGGGCGAATGACATCGGGCCCATGGCAGCGGCACAGGACCGGACGGCAGAAGGAAAGCTGCACTGGGACCATGCCATAGCTCTGGCGGATCCGGCTGAGATTGCACCACCACCGGCGGAGGGGACACCCCTACGGGCCGTGAACATGGTTCTGCCTATCGTCGTCATGGTCTTGATGATGCCAACAGCGATGTACATCACGGGAGACGGAGACCTCTTGGCTGGGTCAGGCTCACTGTCTGTGCTGTGGGCGGTCCTGGCTGCGCTCGCCACGGTAAGTATCCTTTCCCTGGTTCAGAAACTGCTCACCGTCGAGGAAATCAGTTCGGTCGCGCTCAAGGGTGCCGGTGGACTCACGGGAATGGCGCTGGTGTTACTGCTTGCCGTCACGCTGGGTGCGGTCACCCGGGAACTCGGCACGGGAGAATACGTCGCGGGCCTGGTGGGCGATCGATTGCCTGTTCCTGTTCTTCTACCCCTCATCTTCCTCACGGGCGGGGCAATAGCGTTTGCTACCGGCACCAGCTGGGGCACGTTCGCGATCATGATTCCGATTGCGGTACCAGTAGCTCTCACGATGGGACTACCGCTCGCTCCGTTTGTCGCAGCGTCCCTTTCGGGTGGCGTATTCGGCGATCACGCGAGTCCGATCAGCGATACGACGATCATGTCGTCGCTTGCCTCATCATCGGACCACATCGAGCACGTGCGTACCCAGCTTCCGTACGCATTGCTCGCTGGCGGTATGGCGATCGTGGGATTCGCGATTACCGGGATGTTTATCTAGGAGCGTCCTCCGCCACTTCCATCAGCAACTTGACGTCGGGATCGAGCGTTATACTCGCGACCTGACCTCGCGTTGGCACGCGCAATTCGTCCGTGCGGGACGTCAGCCACAGTCCGTGTCTCTCGACGTTCCCCGGCACCCACGTGACGTCAATGTCCAACCAGGCCCCTTGAAACGTGGGCCAGTCCTCTGCCTGGACCTGCTCGACCGTGATCACCGTCTCGTCACCGTCGGTCGTCACTGTCGTCGCCAGCTTGGGGAAGCCGGGCGAGTACGCCCATTGCTCAAAGAACCAGCTCAGCTCACGGCCGGAGGCCTGTTCCATGGCCTGCCTCACGTCCTCCGTGTCGGCAACGCCGGTGGCATGATCGGAGTAATATGTGCGGATCGCGCTGAAGAACGCGTCGTCGCCAATCAGCGTTCGCAGCATATGGAGGATCCAGCCGCCCTTGGGGTAACTGTTGGAATTCAGCAGTCCAAACAGGTCCGGGCGTTCGTCCACGACCGGACGATTCGATGCTTCCGATCCGAGGATCCTCTGCCGGCCCCCGTCCATGGCCTGTCGCAGTGCATCTTCGCCGTCTCTCGCTTCCAGATACACGGCGGTGAAGTAGGTGGCGAACCCTTCGCTGACCCAGAGATGTGACCACTCGGCAGGAGTTACATGATCGCCAAACCATTGGTGCACAGTCTCATGTGCGATCACACCTTCGCCCATCCGTTCCTCAGCCCAGCTGCCCATGGCGTAGAAAATCGCGCTCGAATTTTCCATTCCGCCGAACTGCGTGGAGGATTGCACATGGGCGAGCTTCTCGTACGGATAGGGTCCGAACATTTCGGTATAGAAGTCCACCATGTCGGCCGCTCTTGTGAATCGTTGTTCTCCGTAGGCACCGCTGCCTGCTAGTGCCCAGATCGAGACCTCCGCGCAATCGCCATCCGACGCTGCAGGGGCTGCACCGCATGCTCCGTCACCGATGGTCGCCCGCTCGAACTTCGCCACGCCGATCACCAGCGTATACACCGGGATTTCCACGTCTGTGCGCCAGTGCCAGGTGTCACCATCCACCTCTACGAGTCGGCCGTTCGCGACGACGGAATAACCTGGTGGTACACGAACCGTAAAGGCTGCTGTCGCTTTGTCGGCCGGGTAGTCGTTACTGGGGAACCACCAGCGGGCCCGATTCGGCCAGTTGTCCGCAAACGCGGTCATGGTGCCGGCCGGATCCGGGCCGAAGAACAGCCCATCCTGCGGACGGCCACCGTAGAAGACTTCAATCGTCACAGAGTCGGAGAATGGAGTGCCGGGCTGGACGCGCAGAATTTCCGGCCCCTGCACGAAGGGCACCGGCACGCCATCCATCCGAACGGAATCCGCCTCGAGGCCCACGAAGTCGAGGTCAATAAAAGTCGCGGTTTGTGCGGGCCGTATGTTCAGACGAGCGACGGCCTGCATGACCGTATCAGCCAAACCCCGCAGATCGATAGACAGGTCATAGTGGAGGACATCCAACCGAGCGCGCTCAATTGAAGTTCGGTGTTCGACACCCGGAACCGGGGCTGCATCAACCGGCGACACGCGGGGCAATGGATCGACCGAGGGACCAGGTCGAGTCTCAGGTTCCGGCTTGTTGGCGCAGGATGCGCTGAAGACGGTCACCAGCAAGAACAGAATCCAGTGTGAAGCAGACATCCGGTGGAGAGTCGTCACGCGTCGTTCCTTGTGTTTGAGGGTTGCGGAAACATACACAGGGCCGTCATTCGGACCAATGAACGCCGATAATTCGTTGCTCGGTGGGCAAGCCTTGAGTAAGTTTCTGGTGGTGGATGTGAGGAACGTTTTGAGCCAACGATTGGGTTACTAGCCTCTGATCTTCTGGCGGACGTCACGCCCTGCGGGGAAGGCGAAGACCCGGGAGGAAGGGCAACCGTCTTACAGCGGTCTCAAGAACCCCCCTCATGTCTGCTGTTGGGGTGATCCCTAGCGGGTCACCCCTTCTTTTTTCCTGATCAAACTACGGAGATGGACATGGCAATCGCTCAAGTCACCCGGCGGGTCCATTTTTGTGCAGGCCATCGGCTTCATAACCCCGTGCTTGGGGATGAAGAAAACCTGGCGATCTACGGGGCCTGTTCAAACCCCAACGGGCATGGGCACAACTATGATCTCGAGGTCACCGTTGAGGGCGAGATCAATCCCGACGTCGGGTATGTAATGGATTTGCGTGCACTAAAAAAATTGCTGCACGATGTCGTGCTGGGCGACCTGGATCATGCGAACCTGAACCAGGACGTCGCCTGGCTGGATGGGGTGATTCCGACGACAGAAAACCTGGCCGTCGCGATTTGGAATCAGCTGGTGGGTCGACTCGCAGGTCCGCGCCTGGTGAGTATCCGCCTCTGGGAAACGGAACGAAACTCGGTTGAATACCGCGGAGAGTGAGTATGTCTGACACGACAAATAATGGCGTCGATCTTAGTGGTGTAGAGTACGAAGAACTCGTCGCTGAGCAGTTACGACGGCTCGGACTCGATCTCGCTGCGGCGGGACTCGTGGGTACGCCCCGTCGCGTCGCAGATTCGATGCAATGGATGACACGCGGCTATCGGACGACGGTTCGAGAGGCGATCGGAGATGGTGTGTTCGACGAGGAACACGATAACATGATCATCGTCCGAAACATCGAACTGTATTCGCTTTGCGAGCATCACATGTTGCCATTCTTTGGCAAAGCTCACATTGCCTATATACCCAACGGCCGGCTTCTTGGTCTCAGCAAGTTCGCTCGAATTGTCGAGGTATTTTCGCGCCGTTTGCAGGTGCAGGAGCGGCTGACGGATCAGATCGCCACGGCCATTCAGGAAGCTATCGAACCGGATGGGGTTGGTGTGGTTATCGAAGCCAACCACTTGTGCATGATGATGAGAGGCGTCGAGAAGCAGAATAGCTGTACGATCACAAGTGCTGTGCGCGGCCGGTTCCGTGCTGATCAGCGCACGCGGGACGAATTCCTCCGCCTCGCCCTGTCCTGAACCGACGTGCGGCTTGAACTGACGGAGGTTTTGGCCTGTCCCGGCTGCGGACCTGATCACGGACTCATCGCGTTCGTCGATCAAATGGACGATCGTCGGATCGTGACCGGGCGACTGGACTGCCCGAATTGTGAACAACGACACCCGATCCGGGACGGTGTCGTCTACTTGCATGGAGCTGACCCGGCCGATGTCCATGATTCCGACCTCACCCCCGGGACCCAAGATGTGGCAGAGTTGGCCGCTGCTTTGCTCGGCGCACCGACCGGGCCGGAACTACTTCTCGTCGGGCCTGGCCTGCCATCCGTAGCCAACTCGCTGGCCGACCTGCGGCCAGAAGCTTCCGTACTTGCCTATGCAGATCCATCAGCCGAGCCGCACGAGCGGGTCTTCTGGATCGTTCCGATACCGGGCGCTCCGCTTCCGCTGCGCTCCGCTCGCCTGCACGGGGCGGTGGTCATGGGGACTGCATCGATTGACCCGGCCGAAGCGGGGAGGATACTCGTGCCCGGTTGCAGGCTGGTGATTCTGACTCCCGAACCCGAAGCACCCGTGTTTTCACAGGCGGGCCCGGTGCGGGAATTGGCAGCTGACTCCCGGGCGTGGGTCGGAGTTCGAAGTTGAACATGAGAAGCCAGCGGCGCTTCTGAGGCGGCTTCGCGTTGCAGCCCTCCGAACGGTGGTCTAGTTTTCAAGCATCGTCGTCGTACAGTGACCTGAACCCTGCGAGCCAGAACCGGGCTATGCGCCTACAGACCCGAGCGTTCGCGATCGCCAGCGGCTACGTAGCCACGGCTGCCGTGTTCCTGGTTACCCTGCTGCTCCTGGTGGGCGGGTATTCCGTCGAACAGGTGCCGTTCTTAAGAGCGGTTCTGTTCGGCTATTCCATTTCCGTACCGGGAGCATTCATTGGGGGCATGTGGGCCTATGCCTATGGTTTTCTGCTTGGTGCCTCCCTGGCTTTCGCCTACAATCTAGCCGTGATCCCACCTGCTCCACCGCCATTCGATTGGGACCTCGACGCCGGACCCGAGGAGGGCTGACCGATGTCGATCTGGGATTTCTTTGCTGGACGAGAGGGGACGAGCAACGAGAGTCCTGACTACTATGCCGAGGGCATGGAACTCGCCTCGCAGGAGAGATTCCATGAAGCCCTGACCTCATTTCGTCTGTCTCTCCGCGAAAGTCCGACGGACGTCGCCACGCTCGAACAGATGGCCATCGTCTACACGCGCATGGGAGTAACCGACGAAGCTGTAAAGATGTACCAGCGGGCCCTCGAAAAGGACCCTACGAGTGCTGGAGCGCACTACGGCATCGCGTTCCTGCTGTTGAATAAGGGCAGTGGAGATGAGGCGGTCGCCCATCTCGAGAGATTTCTTGAAACCGGTGGCGGTCTCCCTGGTACCGGACGCCACGTAGAGCACGCCAGACAAACCCTGGACGAGCTTCGGTCGGTGACCGATTCGGAGGAAAGCCCCGGCGATGGGTCCTGACGCCGCCAGTCGTTACGCGGCTGGCCCGCACATCGATGACCTCTGCGGCGGCACACTCACCAAACTGTTCCTCAACAGTGCAGCGCGATATTCAGGTGCAGCCGCCTGCTGTCGGCTCCCTGACGGGCAGTGGGAAGAATTCAGCCGGGACTCACTCGTCGAGCGCATCAGGGCTATCGCCTCCGGATTGCGCGAGGTCGGGTGTGTACCGGGCGACCGGGTCGCAATTCTCTCTCATACGCGGCTGGAATGGGGTCTGACAGATTGGGCATCGCTCCTGGGACGCCAGGTCGTCGTTACGGTCTATCCCAATCTGCCGGCCGACCAGGTCGCTTTCATTCTGCGTGATTCTGGTGCCCGGCTCGTGTTTGCGGCAGATGTAGATCAGTTGGCCAAGATCGCCGAAATACACACTGAGCTCGACGATCTCGAAACGACGATCGTATTTGATCTTGATGCCGACCGCGTAATAGGCAGCGACGAGACCGATCTGAACGTTCTTTCTTTGGATGAGCTCGAGTCTCTAGGCAGGTCTGGCCCCGGGTTTAGCACGTTTGAGGAAGAAGCGCGCAAGATCCAATCGACCGATCTGGCCACGCTGATTTACACATCGGGAACTACGGGTACGCCGAAAGGCGTGATGCTTACGCACGGAAATCTCGCTGCAAACGTGCGCCAGTGTGCAGCGGTTCTTCCTATCTCGGATACGGATTGTTGTCTGAGTTGGCTGCCGCTATCCCACGGATTTGAGCGGACGGTCGGGCACCTGTTGATGTGGTGCAGGGGTGCCAAGATCGCCTACGCTGAGTCCCCGGATACCGTCGCGCGCGACATGATTGAGGTGCGCCCGACGCTGATCATTGCCGTGCCCCGCCTGTACGAAAAGTTCTTTGAAGCGGTCGAAGAGGCAGTAGCCAAGGGTGGAGCGGTGAAGCGGGCAGTGTTCGCGTTCACCCGAGTCATCGCTGCGAAGTATAGCGATCGTGCGGCACGCGGTAGAACGGTCGATCCGCTGACGAGGCTGGGCCATGCGATTGCTGATCGGTTGATGTTCTCCAGGCTTCGCGCGCGAACCGGAGGGCGGATTCGTTTCTTCATCAGTGGAGCGGCCCCCCTGTCGGCTGAAATCAACCGTTTCTTTTTTGCTTCCGGTTTGACGGTACTGGAAGGCTACGGCCTGACCGAAACGTCACCCGTCACCAACGTCAATCTTCCCGGGGACATTCGATTCGGTTCTGTCGGGCCGCCGGTTCCCGGGACAGAACTCACGATCGCAGATGATGGAGAAATTCTGTTTCGGGGTCCCCAGATAATGGAGGGTTATTACAACGCTCCTGAGGCTACCAGTGAGGCTCTGAGGTCAGACGGCTGGCTGCTCACCGGCGACATCGGGCAGATTGATTCGGACGGCTACCTGACGATCACGGATCGCAAGAAGAACATCATCGTCACGGCAGCCGGCAAAAACATCGTGCCTGGAGCGCTTGAGGAGCGGATGGCAAGATCGCCGTTGGTTGAGCACGTGGTCCTGCTTGGCGATCGGCGAAAGTTCACGATTGCGCTGGTTGTCCCGAACCTCACTGCGTTGCGGGCGGCATTCCCAGACCGTCAACCGACGTTGGAGGATCGTGCGAGACTGTCATCTGAGCCCGAGATTCAGGCGGTGCTGGAGGCCGACATTCTGCCACGGGTGGCCTCATTCGCACGCTACGAACGGCCCAAACTGGTGGTTGCATTGCCCGAACCGTTTACGATTGACAACGGACTTCTGACACCGACATTGAAGGTCAAGCGTCGGGCGGTCGGGGAGCGTTACGCCGATCTCATAGAGCAGCGCTTTGAGCAGGCTGAGCGCGAGTACGATACTGCCGACAGCATCAATGGCTATGGTTGAGGCTGATGGCGCGGTCGTGGTCCTCGTGACAGGCCCGGACGAGAATACGTTGACTTCGATCGCTGAGCGGGTGGTCGGTGAGCGCCTCGCGGCCTGCGTAAACGTGGTCCCAGGGGTGCGATCCGTATACCGGTGGGACGATGACGTTCAGACTTCACAAGAGGTTCTGGGGATAATGAAGACGACAAGGTCGGCCGTCGCAGATCTGCAACGCCGCGTGCTCGAATTGCATCCGTATGACGTTCCAGAATTCATTGTCATATCGGTCGAATCAGGTAGTCCATTGTACCTGGGCTGGGTCACGGACAGTATTGGGGCAGGAGGAGAGTCCTGATGGCTGGAACCAGATCGCGCAAGAAAGTGATATCTGAGGCATCGTTGTTCGACGAGGCGCCTGAGGAAGTAGGGGCAACGACTGAGCCGGAAGCCACGCTTGAGCCCGAGGCTGCAACCGAGCCCGAGACCGCAGTCGCGCCCGAGGCCATTTGTGAGCCCGAAGCCACGCCGTCAATTCCGCGCCCCGGTCTCCAGGAGCAATACCGGGAGGCGCGCCGGTTGTCCGACGCCGGCGAATTCAAGGAGGCCGTAGAGGCATATCTGGCCGTGTTGCGCCGCGATCCCACACACTTCAAAGCACGAAACAACCTCGGCTTCGTGTATGACAGCCTCGGACAGCCGGAGCGTGCCCTGGAGGAATACCGGGCGGCGCTGGAATTGCAGCCTGAGGACATTCGCTTGTTGAGCAATGTGGGAGCGCTGCTCGGAGAGATCGGACGATACGCTGAGGCAGAGGACGAGTTGCGCAAGGCGCTGCGACTCGAGCCTGACGACGCTGACGTACACCAGAATCTCGGACTCGTTTTCTATCGCAAGGGACTGTATCCGGCGGCCATGAACTCGCTGCGACGAGCTATCGAGTTGGCGCCCGATAACGCCATGGCACTGTTCTATCTGGGGGAATCGGCCAACCGGATCGGTCAGGTGGATACCGCAATCGAGGCCCTTGAGAGGTCGACCGAGTTGCAACCGGACAGCCCGCGGGCATTTCGGACACTCGGAGTTCTGTACGATCGACTGCAACAGCCGGAACGCGCCGCAGAGCTATACCGTAAAGCACGCGAACTGTCCAACCCCATAGAGTAGTCCGTGCCCGTCAGCCGATCAGGTGCCGGACCAGTACGAGTGCGCCACCGATCCCTGCACCGAGTACGTAGCCCAGGCGCACGATGAGGTCGAGTTCCCGGTCGCTGACGGACCGGATAATTTTTTCGAGTTCTTCAAGCGGGAACTCGATGATCTTCTCCTCGACGCGGTCCGCCACACGAACCTTGGCGGCCACTTCCGGCACCTTGCTCGAAATCCAGTCCCAGACGGGTTCACTGAGCGCGTCTCCGATCCGGTCGACTGCGCCACCGTCCCCGTAGCTCGCCAGCGATCCAAGCGGCTGGTAGAGCAAACGTTCGACGACGGCTCCGCGCGTGTCTGCGTACAATTTACGTCCCGTATCGGAAGACAGCCCTGATTCCAGCCAGCCCCCGACCTTATCCGACGGAATGAGCCGAACCAGGTCACCCCAACTCCGGTCCCGAAGCCGAAGGATGCCGCCCTCGATGCGATCGAGCAGAAACGTTCTGACTTCTGTGTCGTTTGCCGCGCGTGCCATCCAGGCTGCAAGAGAGTCGAGTGCCGACTGCACTCTTTCATCATCCGGAGCGCCTAAGACGTCGACGACCGGACGGCGCAGATACTCGACGATCGCCTCATTCACGCCTCTTGCCATGGCGCCCTGAATCTCGTTTTCGCGCAAAAGGTCGCCCAGCCGATCAGCTCCTTCGGCCTCAAGCGTATCAATAACTTTATCAACGGTGTCTTCGGTGATAATCAACTTTGCCACGACTCGCTGATGGAAGCGCAGGTCGCGCATGAACCGATCCAGCAGCTCGTGAATTGTCGTTTCTACTCGGGCTCTGGCCTTGGGATCTTCGAGCGTGCGGCCCAGTCGTTCCATTGCGATCGGCAAGTAATCTCCGATCGCCTTTTCGAGTGACCCAACGAGCACCGGAGGGATGAGCTCTTCCAGTGAGCGCCCCGGCTCCAGGAGCTTGGTCGCCGCGCGTTCAAGATGCCCTCGTATCGCGGTTTCGAACGACTCGGAGTCGGCGAGCTGGTCGAGCCACACCTCTGCACGATTCCGCAGATCGGCCAGTCTCTCGGGCGGTAGAGCATCGGCGAGCGGCTCGGAGTCCAGCGCATCTGCCACTCGGGCGAGGACGCGCTCCGCTTCCGTCGCGAACACTTCCTCGCCCATGGAGCCGATCAAACGCGAATGTACGGTGTCCAACAAGGAACCGAGGAGATCTCGCGCGTCTTCGAGAGCCGATTCAGAAAGGAGATCTGCCAGAGCAGGTTTTTCGTCCTCAAGAAGTTTCTTTACCAGCCCACGCAACTGGCTGTCGAACGCCTCCCGAAGGCGCTCGTCCTGTAGTTCTGCGGCTACGTCTTCCGGAGACAGCAAGTGGGTTCCGATCGTGCGACCGATCGTACTGGCCATGCGTTTCCGGTTTTTCGGCACTGCCCCCTGTAGCCATCCAACCTTGCGGCCAAATATTCGAGGTGGCTCGTAAGGGTGAAACAACATGATGATCGCGATCCGGTTGGTGAGCCCGCCCGCCAGCGCACCGAATACGACAGTCAGGCCATCCCGAAGGAGGGCGAGTGTTGACGGATTCATGGGCCGGCGTCCTCTATTCTGATTCCAGCCATCGAGTGCCGCGCGTCGCCAACCACAAGAGTGGCGCGCACCGGAGCCATCCGATATCGGGAGCCGGAGGTGCTGATGGCGGAACGAGTCGGCGTCGAAGATTCGATTTCAATGGTCATTTCCTGATCTGTCATCTCAAGCGACCATCGAAATATGGTGCTGTCGGGGGAAGACAATGGTACCAGCAGAGCATCCGACCACTCGATCCGTTCGCCGTCGAGCCACGCCCAGACACTGGCTGGTACGTCCGGAAGTGCTCGACCATGCAGGATAATCAGCCCGTTACCGAGTGTATCAGTCAGCACGAATGATTCTGAGAGCGTATCCGGCCGCGGCGTACCCAGAATTCTCGCACGTCGCTGCTGCAGGAGCAGACCCGGTTCGGCGCTGTCGCCGGTCAACAGTTCGGCGGACCGAAGCGTTTCACGCTGCCCGGTCGTACTGCTCCACGCGCTGATCGCATCCAGTGCATCAATCCTCAACTGCATGCTGTCGAGCGGAAGTACGAGGGACTCGATCTGAGCTCCTTCTCCCACACGGAGGCGGACAGGCCCGGCGGGAACCACACGCCAGGCCGCACGCGGCACCGGAAGCGTGTCACGCAGCGAAAGGATGGGCTTCCACTCGTCCGTCCCCGCGAGCCAGCCCTCATAGGACAGTGCCAGCTCACTTCCCTCCGATCGATTCTCGAACCGTACGTGGAGGAGTGACGTCGGATCCTGAAATCCGACGAACGTCAAGCTGGTTAGATACGAAGCCCGAAACCGAGCCACACTGGTGTTGGAATCCGACCCGTTCGCCTGCTGATCATCGGCCCGGTCAATCGGAGAGCCACAGGCGGACAGCAGCAGAGAGCCGAGTAGTACCATACGGCGAATTGCGGTACGGCAGCTGAAGCATAAGCGTTGTGAGTTCACGGACCATAAGGTATCCGAACCTCTCGGACCTGTCACCGATAATGGTTGGCCGGTACCTTCCATTCTTTCCGAAAACATCTTCTGAGGACTTCGCATGCGCCTCCATACGCAGATTACCATCGCTCTGATTCTGGGGCTGATGGTTGTGATACCGCTTGTATTCGCCAGCCTGATCGTCGGAACCGCGAGCCTGGGCGATATCACGAAGCTGGGCCGCATCGGCGGAAAAACCGTAGCCTATTATCTGGTGACGACGGCGATCGCTGTAAGCATAGGCTTGTTGGTCTCGAACTTGATCCAGCCGGGCAGCGGCATGAGTGAGGCGGCGCTGGCTGGGCTCCGCTCAACCTATGGGGCCGAGGGCGCAACGCGCGTCGATCTGGCGCAGCAGGCCCCGAGCATGGTCGAGGTGCTGCTCGGGATGATCCCGCGCAATCCGGTCAAAGCGATGGCCGACGGCGACATGCTTCCGATCATCTTCTTCGCGATCTTCTTCGGTGCAGCCATTTCCGTCTTGCCGACGGAAAAACGTGACCCGCTCGTCGCGTTCTTTGACGGCGTCAACGAAGCTGCCATGGTAATGATCGCCTGGATCATGAAGCTGGCGCCGATCGCCGTGTTCGTATTGATCGCGGCGGTGATCGCACGATTCGGTACGGACATCATTGCCAGCCTGGGCATCTACAGCCTGACCGTTATCCTTGGACTGCTGCTCCACGTCGGTATCACATACATGCTCATCTTGAAGTATCTGGCCGGCTGGCGTCCGCTCGACTTCCTCCGAAAGGTTCGCGATCCGCAGCTGATTGCGTTTTCCACCTCCAGTTCGAACGCCACACTTCCCCTGACCATGGAAACGGCCGAGGACGAGTTGGGTGTGAGCAAGGAAGTGTCGAGCTTCGTGCTGCCACTGGGTGCTACCATCAACATGGATGGTACCGCGCTCTATCAGGCCGTGGCGACGATGTTCATCATCCAGGTCCTGGTCGGTGATATCTCAATTGCCATGCAGCTGATGATCGTACTCACGGCGACCCTCGCGTCGATCGGTGCTGCCGGCGTTCCATCCGCCGGGATCATCATTCTGGTATTGGTGCTGGAGCAGGCTCTGGCGGGAACCGGCGTGGACCCGGCAGCAGGAATCGCCCTGGTTCTGGGTGTGGACCGAATGCTGGACATGTGTCGGACTGCGGTCAACGTCACGGGCGACCTGACCGCGTCTGCGGTCATCGACCGGTCAGAAAAACGGCGGGAGGCACGGCTGGCGGCGTCGCCCGGCTAGCGCCGAATCCGATTGCCGGTTCCCAATCCTTCATCAAGGGCCCGGATGATCGAATTGACGCGACGCTGATTCGCGCCGAAATCACGGCGGCCCCCGCGGGCGCTGGAGCGCACGTCGACTCTGGTAAGTCCGTCCTCGTCCAGGCACACCCAGACGCTGAGGTCGTCGGTACCTGGAGGCATGAGACACCGGCATACGATGGTGAACAGTCCGCGCTCTTCGTCAGCATGGACCAGTTCCCAGTTGCGGCGTGCCCTTATCTCGGCGTCGAGGAGGTCCCAGACAGCGGCAAACGGAGCTGCGTACGTCCTTCCGTCGGGTCCGGCCGGCGTACGGGTATCGATGACCTGCGGTCGGCCACCGTCCGGCAAACTGGTTTGTGACTCTCCGATCATCGCAGAACCCTGATTCATGGTGCTCGAGTTGGCCAATTACCTTGCTGTATATGACTGTCCATGTCAGTTGCCGGGGTTCGGGGGGGCCGGTACGTTCCCGAACAACGTCCCATTATCTGAACTCCTGCGAGTAGTCCATGCAAGCCATACTTCCCCTGGCCGGGAAGGGCACGCGTCTGCGGCCACACACGCACACGCGACCGAAGCCCTTGTTACAGGTCGGCAACCGACCGGTTCTTGACCGGGTAATTGATCTGCTCACCGCGGCCGGTGTCGATGAAATCATCGGGATCATGGGCCACTTGTCCAGCAGCATAGAGGAACACCTGGCCGAGCATCATCCGGATCTAGGGTTCATCCCCGTAGAACAGACCGAGCAGCTGGGTACTGCCGACGCAATCCGATTGGCTCGCCCCCATGTTTCCGGTCCTGTGCTGATCGTATTCGTCGACACGTTGTTCGAGGCGGATCTCGGTCTGATCGAGACGCGGTCGGATGCTGATGGAATCATCTGGGCCAAGGAAGTCGAAGACTACCAGCGGTTTGGCGTGATCGTGAAGGATGACGACGGGTTCATGCAGCAGATTGTTGAGAAGCCGTCGGAACCGATCTCCCGCCTCGCCAATATTGGCCTCTACTACATGCGTGACCACGCTCTGCTGTTTGAGGGAATCGATCATGTGATGGCGCAGCCTCCGAAGCTCGGCGAGTATTTTCTCACCGACGCTTTTCAGTACATGGTGGATCACGGATCGCGAATTCTGACGGCAGAGGTCGCACAATGGTGGGACTGCGGGAAGCTGGAGACGTTACTCGAAACAAACGACCGTATCTTACAGAGTGGCGGGGGTCGGCCACCGAAGAGCGGTGCGGACGTCGAAGTCACCGGTGAGGTGTGCATCGGCGACGATGTGAGCTTTGAGAGAGCGGTCATCGGTCCCAACGTGAGCATTGGATCCGGAAGCACGATCCGCGGGACGCATGTGAGCCACTGCATTATCGGAGAGAATACGATCCTCGAAAATTGTGACCTTCAGCACTCGCTGATTGGCGATAATGTTGAGGCCAGTGGTCTGCGCGGAAGTGCATCGCTCGGCGACCACACGCAGATTCGAGCGGAATGACGGTGGATCCACAGCCTCGCGCGGATTCGAAAGATCTGATTCACGACTGGAATCGCCTTCCGGGCTGCTTTGCCTACGAAGAACTCACCGTCGAGCTCGACGATGAGACTCTGCGCGACGGACTCCAGAATCCTTCGGTAATAGACCCACCGATCGATCGGAAAATCGAGTTACTGCATCTGATGGTTGAGCTCGGGATCCATTCCGCAGACATCGGTTTGCCTGGGGCCGGGCCTCGTGCCCGGGAGTCGTGCCTGGCTCTGGCTCGTGAGATTGTGGACAACGATCTACCGATTGCCGCCAACTGCGCGGCACGTACGGTGATTGCGGACCTTGAGCCGATCGCACGGCTTTCCCAACAAACGGGTCTTCGGCTGGAGGTCGGGGCATTCATTGGCTGTTCGCCGATCCGCAAGTACGCGGAAGGCTGGAGCGACGAAATGATGCTTCGCACCACGACAGAAGCCGTAGAATTTGCCGTGGGCGAAGGTCTGGATGTGATGTACGTGACGGAGGACACGACACGTTCGCGGCCAGAGACGCTCGAAGTGCTCTATCTGGCAGCGATTGAGGCGGGCGCCAGCCGTATTTGTCTCGCGGACACCGTCGGACACGCCACGCCGTTCGGCGTACGGCAGCTAGTCGGTTTCGCGAAGAATCTCGTCGCCAAATCCGGCGAGGACGTGAAGATTGACTGGCACGGCCATCGCGACCGTGGTCTTGGAATGCCCAATGCGCTGGCCGCCATCGAACAGGGTGTCGATCGGGTGCACGGAACGGCGCTTGGTATCGGAGAGCGGGTCGGCAATACGGAGATGGACTTGTTGCTCGTGAACCTCCACCTGCTCGGTATGCACGACCATGACCTCACGTCGCTGCCCAGGTATTGCAAGCTGGCCGCGGAGATGTGCGGCCTCGACATACCACATGCGTATCCTGTAGTCGGGCGCGATGCGTTTCGGACTGGAACGGGCGTGCATGCGTCGGCAATCATCAAAGCGATCGAGATGGGCGACGAGTGGCTCGTAGACTGGGTGTACAGTGGCGTGCCCGCGTCGCTGGTCGGTTGTGAGCAGACAATTGAAGTCTCTCCGGTTTCCGGGATGAGCAACGTGCGCTACTGGCTGAATCAGCACGGGTATGACGGGTCCGACGACGATCTGGCACAATCTGTGTTCGCACTTGCCAAGCAAAGCGACCATACCCTTACCGCTAATGAGATCGAAGCGGTGATCGGTTCCCCGACGTGATTGCGAAGTTGGTGGGTTTAGCGCTGCAGTTTGTCGGCCTGGCCCTGGCATTCTCTTCGCTGAGTCTGGCAGCGTCCGGACGATCGTTGACGGCATGGCTGGCGGTGATTGCCGGCGTCATCACATTCTTGCTCGGTCATCGCCTTCTGCGGGCTGCCGCATCCCGACCGTGAGCCGCGTCATCGCCCACCGGGGTGCATCAGCAGAAGCTCCCGAAAATTCCATGCCCGCGCTGGAACTCGGAATGAAACTGGGGGCGGATGCGATTGAGTTGGATGTCCGTCGCTCGGCGGACGGTGTTCTGGTTGTAATCCATGACGCGTCACTCGATCGAACGACCGATAGGTCGGGCGAGATTGCCCGGCTCACGATGGCCGAAATCCGGGAGGCAAACCTGGGGGCTGCATCGGACCCGTTGCTGCCGCGACTCGAACACCATTCAGCGGTCCCTGAATTGCGTGATGTATTTTTGCGGTTTCCAGGCACCGAGATTACGGTCGATGTCAAAGATCCAGCAGCGGCTGATGATGTCGTGGCATTGATCCGGGAGTTCGACCGGGTCGAGCAGACGATTCTGTACCTTGAGGACGGTACGGACACCGGAGTGTTCAAAGCGTACGAAGGACGTCGCGCAACGTCTACGCGGCAGGCGTTGCGCCTGGCACTGGATCGTCGCTGGATGAGCCGGGCGGAACAACGGGCCGTGCCTGAAGTCGTGCATGCCCCGATGAGACGCTGGGGCATCAAGATTGTGACACAACAGTTGGTCCGGCGTGTACACGACGCAGGCCGGACTATTCAGGTCTGGACGATTAACGAATCGTCGGAAGCAAGCAGGCTCGCTGCCTGGAATGTGGACGGGATCATCACGGATGATGTTCGCGGAATGAGGGCCACGTTTCAAATTAACCCTCCGGCAATTGAGAGTGAGGCGGAGTGACATTACGCCTGAGCACCCTGTTGGGATTACTGCTGATCGGAGCCACACCAGGTTCAGCACAGGACTCGCGCGTGGGATTTCCATTTGGGTCTGTCGTCGTCGTGCTTCCAGCGCAGGCGACGGAGCCGTTGCCCGGAGGAGCCTGGCCGGGTCGTGCGGCAACCGCCGAGGAGGCACTCCGAACCCTGGATGCCGAGCTGGAGTTCGCACTATCAGATCGGCGTGGCGCGGAAAACTGGGCGATGCCATCCGAGCTACGGCGGCGAGTAGAGCGGAACCCGATCCTGGCCGTAAATCCGGACCGATTGGCTTTTCAGGGGCTCCTGAAGCGACCCGATCCACGCGATCAGATTTACGAACCGCTGCACGGAGAACTGCGGACGCTGGCAGCGTTGTTCGGAACGCGCTACCTGATGCTGCCATTGGTGCTTCAGGTGGAGCAGGTTTCGCCGGCTGAGCCGGATGAGCCGGATGACGGCCTGGCCTGCCTCAACGATGAACCCGGACATCGAGCGGTTCTGCTCGTCGCCTTTATCGACATTCGCCGTAGTGCTGTGATATGGCATGGAACTGTCCGCGGCGCCGCTGTTTGTCCCGAATCAGGTGCTTTGCTGGCCAGCCTGGCAACCATAATTGCAAGAGAGATCGTTAATTGATGAGAGTTTTCTATACCTTGATGCTGGGAGGAGTTCTCCTCGGCGCGACAGGTTGCGAGCCGGCAGCTGATTCTCGCCTCCCAACGTCGGCCGAACTGGCTGGACTGTTCGGAGACGGCATCGATCTTCGCCTTAACGGCAACGTCGTAGAGGTTCAGGTGGCTCAGAGTCCCGAGCAGCTCAGACGCGGCGGTCCGATCTGGGCGAAAGCGGGACCCTATATCTACATATTCACGCCTCAAACTCAGTCCATATTCGTCAATTATGGCGGCGTGGGAGGTGTTCGAGTTACAACACTCGATGGCCGGGACCGGCTGATCGCTCGAGCTCTCCTGCAGCGCTCGAGGTTGAATAGCGTGACCTGGAAGCGGGCAATCAACGTGTCTGGCCGAGCCCGGGTGGAGGGCACGTCTCGCCCCAATACGATGGTAGACCTCATCGAGTATGGTGAAGAAAACACTGAGTTTGAGTACAGTGCCCGTTATGTGAGAACGAATTGACAGGATACTAACAGGATTCTAATGATCCATACTGTGACCCTGATTCCGGGCGACGGGATCGGACCCGACATTACCGAGGCTGTGCTCCACGTGTTGGAAGCGGCAGAAGTGCCGATCGAATGGGATCGCCACCTTGCCGGGTTGGGTGCGCTCGATGCTGGCCTGGACTTGTTGCCGCAGGAGACCCTCGATTCGATCGAGCGAAATCGATTCGCCCTCAAGGGTCCACTCACCACGCCCATCGGAGCTGGATTTCGATCGATTAACGTGGCCCTTCGCAAGCATTTCGACCTGTTCGCCAACGTACGTCCGGCGCGGACAATCGTGCCTGGTGGCAGGTACGAAGACATTGATTTGGTGATTGTGCGCGAGAATACTGAGGGCCTGTACGCGGGCATCGAGCACTACATCGGAATGGGGAATGATCCGAAAGCCGGCGCCGAGTCGGTGATGCTGATTACTCGCTATGGGTCGGAACGTATCGTTCGGCATGCGTTTGAGTACGCGGTCGAACATGGCCGCAAGAAGGTAACCCTGGTGCACAAGGCGAACATCCTCAAGTGCACACAGGGCCTGTTTCTCGAAGTCGGCCGCGAAGTCGCTCGGCATTATCGGGACGCGATTGAATTTGAGGAGCGGATCGTAGATGCTACAGCCATGGCCCTCGTTCTTGATCCGTACCAGTTTGATGTGATCGTGACCGAGAATATGTTCGGTGACATTTTATCGGATCAGGCGGCAGGACTGGTCGGAGGACTGGGATTTGCGCCAGGTGCCAATATCGGAAGGAACACAGCGATATTTGAAGCCGTGCATGGCTCGGCGCCTGATATCGCAGGCCGGAACATCGCAAATCCATGCGGACTTCTGCTGGCGGCTTGTCTGATGCTCGACCATCTCGGTCTTCCGGATACGGGACACCGCATCTGGGAGGCACTGCATCGCACGGTAATCGAGGCGAAAGCTGTAACGCCGGACCTGGGTGGGACAGCCGGAACCAATGAATTTGCCGCCGCGATCGCGGCTAACCTGGGCTGACTGATGCGCTGGATTCCCCATGTCATCGCGCTGGCTATCACGGTACCGTTCGCCATCTGGATACTGGTCGGAGATACCCGAGGTGTTCTGCCCACGGGCGCGTGGGTGATGCCCCTGGCCGCGGCATACTATCTGGGTCTCCGTGTGGGCCGTGAAGTAACAAAGGGAGTTCGACGGGCACGCGGTCAATCTGAAGATAGCTGGAATGTCAGAAAGAACGGAGACGGTAGATGAGCTTCGAGGGTGTGGATTTCTACGCGATGGACGACTTGCTGAGCGAAGAAGAACGCGCAGTCCGCGAAATGGTACGGGATTGGGTGGATGCCGAGGTGATGCCGATCATCAATGAGGCATACCTGGAGCGGACGTTTCCGCGCTCATTGATTCCAATGATGGGCGAGCTCGGGTTCTTCGGTGCCAATCTGCCCGAGGAATACGGATGTGCGGGCCTCAACAACGTCGCGTACGGCCTCATCATGCAGGAACTGGAGCGCGGCGATTCCGGTCTGCGTTCGTTTGTGTCGGTTCAGGGAGCGCTCGTCATGTACCCGATCTTCGCGTTCGGGTCGGAAGAGCACCGGAAGACCTGGCTCCCCAGGTTGGCGACTGGCGAGTCAATCGGCTGCTTCGGTCTCACAGAGCCCGATTTCGGCTCCAACCCCGGCGGTATGCTCACACGGGCCGTGAAGGATGGGGACGAATGGGTACTGAACGGCGCAAAGATGTGGATCACAAATGGCTCTGCGTCCGACGTCGCGATCATCTGGGCGAAGACCGGCGACATCGACGACGTGAGTTCGATTCGTGGGTTTATCGTCGAGACAGATCGTGAAGGATTTTCAGCTAGTGACCAGAAGGGCAAATTGTCGCTGCTCGCTTCGGACACCAGTGAACTGGTTCTTCAGGACGTGCGCGTGCCTGACGCCAATCTGCTGCCAGGAAGCGGCGGCCTGAAGAGTCCCTTGAAGTGCTTGACCCAGGCGAGATATGGGATCGCATGGGGCGCGATCGGCGCCGCAATGGCCTGCTTCTGTGAGGCCAGGGACTATGCGAAGACCAGGATTCAGTTCGACGGGAAGCCGATCGGTGCAACCCAGATCCAGCAGGTTCGGCTGGCCGACATGCTGACCGAGATCACGAAGGCGCAGCTACTCACGCTTCATCTGGGCAGATTGAAAGACGCGGGTACGATGACGCCGTTCCAGGTGTCGCTTGCGAAGCGCAATAACGTTGACATGGCGTGCGAGTGCGCTCGCGAGGCGCGCCGACTGCTCGGCGCGAATGGAATCTTGATCGAGTATCAGTCGATGAGACACATGGCGAATCTCGAGTCTGTATATACATATGAGGGGACACACGACATTCACGGACTCATCCTCGGTCAGACGGTCACGGGACTCGCCGCCTACTGAATCAAAGCCAGTTCCTCATCAGGCTTCTACTAATGCCGGCCACGAACGACAAATTGACGCTTGCTTTACGCTCCCGGTGCAATGCCGATGGGGGGTTTGGTCCGTATTCAGACAGGTCCAGCACTACTGAGAGCACCGCATGGGCCGCGCTGGCGCTTGGCATGGAGGGCGAGTCCGAACCCGCAGAATCCGCCATCGACTGGCTGCTTCAACACCAGCTCCCATCGGGCGCCTGGCCGCACTCCGAAGCTGCGCCGGAGGCATCATGGATGACTTCACCTGCTCTCTTGTCCCTGTCGAAAGTCCCGGCGGCGCGTGATGCGGTCATTAGGGGCTCTCGTTGGCTGCTGAGCCAGAGGGGGCAGTCCTTTCCGTTCGTGACGCGTCTGTACTATCGACTCTGGCCGGAGAAGGTACAGGTCCGCCTGGATGCGGATCTCAGGGCATGGGCGTGGACAGCGGGAGCATTCAGTTGGTGTGAACCTACATCGATGGCGATGCTGTCCCTGCGCAGTGTGGAGCAGCAACTTCTCCCCCGCTCAATGCGATCTCGACACCTCGAAGGAGAGAGACTGCTTCTGGACCGGATGTGCGAAGGTGGCGGGTGGAACTATGGCAACAGTTGGGTTCTTGGCGAAAATCTGTGGCCGTATCCGGACACTACGGCGCTGGCGCTGCTGGCCCTGTCTGCCAGGCGTGATGAGCCACGTGTCGCCGAGAGCCTCGATGCGCTCACCCGGATGTTGGACACGCATGAGTCCTCGTTGTCCCTGTCGCTAGGCGTGATCTGTCTGGAAGCGTTTGCTATAGACGCCATGTCTTATCGAGATCGGCTCGACGCGCTATGGAACGAGGAAGGATTCGACACGACCACGAGGGCGATGGCGTTGTCTCTATTTGCGTTGCGCCAGGACGAAAATCCTTTCCGGCCGAGCCAGACGAATGACTGACCGCCGCGCATTTGTTCGTACCGTTGCGGGCGCGACAGCGGCGTCGATGCTTCCGGGGTGTAAACAACAGGAACCGGAGGGGCCATTATGGGAGGCATCTGCGGCTGTTCGATCGCCACGATCGTCAGTCGCAGTGCTGTCGGGTAGCTACGACGGTGAACTGGAAGACGTGATCCGGCGAGGCATCGAGTTGATGGGACTGGACGTTCGGGGTCTGCGTGTGGTCCTCAAACCGAATTTCGTTGAGTTTGATCCTGACGGTGTGATCAACACGCACCCGGCGGTCGTTCACGGCACAATCGAGGCACTTAGAGGCCTTGGAGCGGGTGAGGTCGTCGTGGCCGAAGGGGCAGGGCACCGGCGCGACAACGAATACCTGCTTAGAGAAACCGGTATCGGGTACGCGCTACGCGACACTCGAACACAGTTTATCGACCTGAACCACGATACCGTTCACCGCACCGTTCTAAAAGGAAGCTACACTCCTCTTGGGTCGCTTTACCTGCCAGCTACCATTCTCGGCGCTGACCTGTTGATCTCCCTGCCGAAGTTGAAGACACACCACTGGGCAGGAGTGACGCTGTCGATGAAGAATATGTTCGGAATCGTTCCGGGCTCCCACTATGGCTGGCCGAAAAACGTCCTGCATTGGGCGGGAATCAAAGAGAGCATACTCGACATCAACGCTACGCTGACACCATTGCGACGCTTTGCCATCGTAGATGCGATCGTAGGGATGGAAGGCAATGGCCCGATTCAGGGCGAGGCCCGAACCGTTGGAGCGTTGATCTTCGGTGCCGATCCTGTGGCGGTAGACGCCACGGGCTGCCGGTTGATGCATATTGATCCTTCAAGAATCGATTATGTTGCGGAGGCAGGACGCTTTCTTGGGAACCTTGAACTCGATCGGATCGATCAGCGAGGTGAAGCAATTGACGACCTGGCCCAGGACTTTTCGGTCATCGGGAATTTTGCATCGGTCAAGCAGGCTGCTGAAGTGACGGGCAGTTGAGATCGGGTCCAGGAATCACCGGGAAACGGGAGGGTAACCATGTCTGAAATGATCGCCGTGTTGATTTTCGTGTTTGCGACAGTGACGGTCATCGGGCTGTTCCTCGTGTCAATCCCGGTCACACGGCGGCTCGGGAGAGTTCTGGAGGAATGGCTGATAATGCGCCAGGAAGGGGCTCCGGAAGATCTTCGCGGACCGCCTGGAATTCACAGAATCGCTCGTCGAATCACGCGGTACCGAATCGAGGGCACTCCCTCCCACCAGCTGAGGGCAGTGAAACAGGTCGCGAAGGTTGCTAGTAGCTAGGCGTAACGCATCGTAACAAAGAGCAACGGGAGGGTGTCCATGCCAGTAGCAATCGCCGAACTGATTGCGGCAGTAGCAATAATAACGATCTGCGGCTTATTTCTCGTGTCGATTCCGATCACTCGCCGACTCGGCCGAGTTCTCGAAGAATGGGTGAAGATGCGCAGTGAAGGGGCTCCGCAGCGCGGAGCGATCAACGAACTTGTAGGCGAGGTCCGCTCGCTCAGCCGGCATGTAGAGGCGCTGGACGACCGTATGCAGATTCTTGCCGACCGGCAGGACTTTACAGAGTCGCTTGTCGAAGCGCTCCTACGAGCTGAGCCTGACAGCGCGACTATGTCCCGGAGACAGGGCTTCGTATACTGGCTCGTCCAGTTGCCTCATACCGGGAGTGAATGATGCGCCTATCGCTGTCCCGCAGGAACTTCTTCAATCAGAGCTTTGGACTCGCCGCCGGTGGGGTTCTCTTCCGCAGTCTGGGACTGTCAGTCCGGCGTCCCGGCCGAGGCTTCACCACTCCGCTTATCGTGACAAGTCACCCGAACGAAACCGGGCGACGGGCCATGGAGGTGGGATGGGAGATTCTGGCTTCCGGTGGTCGTGCGATCGATGCAGTCGAGAAGGCCACGAATGTGATCGAAGTTGATCCAGAGGACATGTCTGTCGGTTTCGGTGGACTGCCCAATGAGGACGGAGTCGTGCAACTTGACGCCTCTATCATGGACGGCCGCACGTACAACGCCGGTTCGGTCGCATCGATTGAGAATATCAAAACACCGTCATCCGTGGCCCGCCTCGTCATGGACCGTACGGACCATGTGATGCTCGTCGGACCTGGCGCATTGGAGTTCGCTCGGTCGTTCGGGTTTGAAGAAGAAAACCTGCTGACTGAGAAGGCGCGCCGGCGTTGGCTCGAATGGCGGGAAAACCGGGGCGACGACGACTGGGGTCCGCCCGATCACCTGCGGGGTCTTCCGGAGACAGAAGCGAACATGCCTCGTCCGTCGATCCACGAGCATGGCACAGTCAATGTGCTGGCCGTCGATTCCTTCGGTGACATCGCAGGGATTACGAGCACTAGCGGCTTGAGTTGGAAAATTCCCGGTCGGATCGGTGACTCGCCGATCATCGGTGCCGGTCTCTACGTGGACAACGACGTAGGAGCGGCAGGTGCTACTGGCCGCGGCGAAGACGTGATCAAATCGTGCGCCTCCTTCCACATCGTCATGCGGATGCGTGACGGCCGTTCTCCCCAGGAAGCATGCGAGGACACGCTCGAGATGATCAGACAGAAGTATGTCCATGTGAATCCCGATTACATGCCGGGAGAGAAGTTCGTGGCCATCAACAAGGCCGGCGAAATCGGTGCCGCGTGGAGCTACTCGGGTGGCCGACCGACCATGTCCGTTCGATCAGAGGCCGGACCCGACACGTTCACCGGGGTGAATTTCGCGGGCGGGGACGGCTGACAGTGGACCCGAACCTGTTCGAATCCGAACAGGTTGTACCGTAGACGACCAACAAACCCACGGCCACCACCGTGGGTTTGTTTTATGTAACTATATATCGTTACGAATGTTATCTCCTTCCGCATAGTTTGGCACAGGGGTTGCTTTACTGGTACCCGACAGGCCGACCCGGGGGGTTGGCGACGAAATGGGATGGGGATGAACGGGGAAGGAAGGGACGACGATGAGGAACGCAACCATTCGAATGGGGGCCCTGGCGCTCGTCGCCACAGCGGCCGCACCAGCAGTAGCCAACGCACAAGATCGCGAAATGTATGAGCTTCCGGCCATTCAGGTCGAGGCAATCCAAAATCCGCTGCACATCGCTGCAATGGAGCTATATGAGACTCCCGCCCGATGGGAAGAGGCGGCGGAATTGCATGAGACGGCGGCCAAGCAGCTGTCTAAGAATGATGCCGGACAATTCTTCGGATTCAATCGCGCGGCAGCTCTCTACCTGTACAGCGGCGAGACTGCACGCTCACGACGGGCAATGGAAAAGGCCGCTTCTGTGGCGGAAGCAACCGGGGACGTTGTGACGGCGGCTAACGCCTGGGTCGACGCGGCATTCATTGCCGTAGCCGAAGGTTTCGACGGCAAGCGGCGCGAATCTGTAGCCAACGCGCGCAGCCTCGCCGAAGCTGATGGCGTGTCAGACGCAGATCGCGAAGCAATCGTGGCTCGTATCGAAGGTACGCCGATCACTGCGGTAGCCGCCCGAGTCGCCATGATCGACCGGCTGGCGTCACCTGCGACGCTGATGCTGAGTGACTGAACCAGTGAGTTGCTAATGAACCTGGATAGCCACTCCGGGTCTTAACGACGAGGGCCCTGGCGGATTTCCGTCAGGGCCCTCGTTGTTGTTTGAGAGTCTTTAAACTGCGCGGCAACATCTCAGGAAACTGCGGCAGGCACCCCGCGACGTTCCTCCACGATTCGTGCGATCTCATCCCAATCAACATCACGGAAATTGTGCATCGGGCAGAATTTTGGTCCGCACATCGAACAGAACTCTGCTTCCTTGAAGTAGTCGTCGGCGAGAGTTTCGTCGTGGTAGGCGCGAGCAGTCTCAGGATCGACGGACAAATTGAATTGCTCTTCCCAGTCGAAGGCGAAGCGCGCCCGGGACAGAGCATCATCTCGATCGCGTGCTCCCGGCCTTCCACGGGCCAGATCGGCGGCGTGGGCTGCTATACGGTATGCGATCAGACCCTGCTTGACATCCTCGGCATTCGGCAGACTGAGGTGCTCTTTTGGCGTTACGTAGCACAGCATATCGGCGCCATGCCAGCCAATCACTGCCGCACCGATTGCAGATGTGATGTGGTCATAACCGGGGGCAATGTCCGTAACGAGAGGCCCGAGAGTATAAAACGGAGCGCCGTGGCAGATTTCCTTCTGCTTGCGAACGTTCATTTCGAGCTGGTCGAGCGGAATGTGGCCGGGGCCCTCGATCATTACCTGAACACCCCGCTCCCACGCGCGAGCAGTGAGCTCACCTAGAGTTTCCAGTTCAGCGAATTGAGCTGCGTCGGAGGCATCGGCGATGCTTCCCGGTCGCAGACCGTCGCCCAGGCTCAATGTGACGTCGTAGGCCGCCGCGATGTCCAGAATATCATCGTAGTGGTCGTACAGGGGATTCTGCTTCCGGTGATGAATCATCCAACGGGCGAGCAAGCCACCACCACGACTGACGATGCCTGTGACCCGGGTCCGAATGAGCGGCAGGTGCTCTAGAAGTACGCCGCAATGGACGGTCATATAATCGACGCCCTGCCGGGCCTGGTGTTCGATCATTGCAAGCAGGTCAGCCGGATCGAGCTGCTCAATCTCCAGGTCCGCTACAGCCTGATAGATCGGGACGGTGCCGATCGGAACCTTGCTCGCAGAGAGGATGGCCAATCGCGTCTCGTCGATCAGTCTGCCAGTCGAAAGGTCCATCACTGTATCCGCGCCCCACCGAACTGCCAGGTCGAGCTTTCCGACTTCCTCTTCAAGGCTGGAAGTGGTCGGTGAATTTCCGATGTTTGCGTTGATTTTCACCGATGTGATCGCACCTATGGCCATCGGGTCGAGGTTTCCGGCGAGGTGAACGATGTTCGCGGGGATCACCAGGCGGCCTGCCGCCACTTCATCCCGAACGGACTCCGCGGCCAGCTTTTCACGTTCTGCAACACGATCCATGGCTGGTGTAATGGTGCCAGCGCGTGCGTGCTGCATTTGTGTGATGGGCTTCATGGTGCCTCCCTACGCTGGCATGATCCAGGTCAGGTTCGAGGGGTATAATCTCAGCCCGGCGACTGCCGGACACCCCCGGTCCATTCATGCCGGCCTTCCCGGACCGGCGCGGTGTTGACGGCTACTCTGCTGGCGGACTCTGCCAGAGAATGTTCTTGATCATCCACTTTCCGTCGAGCTTGGCCAGGTGCATATAATCGATGCCCCAGTCAGCAACAAGCTTGGCGGATGCCGTCTTATCGAGGATATCGAGAATGATAACTTCTTTGACCGCCGTCGAGGCATCGACATGGCCGTTCGCATTCCAGTTGGCTGAAAGATCGCGCAACTGCTCGAACGTCATCGGAAATTCCCGGAACTCACCGCTTGTGTCGGGCCGCCAGTACCCACGTTTCACGAGATCGGTGGCGACGCTACGATCGATCCTGTCCGGCTCAACGTCGTAAATCGCTTCCACATAATCGAGAATTGCTTCCCGAATAGCCTGCTCGTCGTTGGCGTCCTGTGCAGCCAACGATGCTGGAACCACAAGCGCAAGAAAGGCAATCCCAAATAGTGTGCGGTGCATGTTTCCCTCCACCCTCTGATTCCCCTGCCCGGTGCAAGTCAGACTACTCCGATATCTGCTCGCGCGTCAGCCGCCCAATAAACGGCAATGCCCTGTACTTGTCGTCGTAATCGAGCCCATATCCGACTACCCATTCATCCGGAATGTCGAACCCGAGGTAGTCTACCTTCACTTCGATGTCCGGATGCGGTTTGCGTACGAGCACGCACGTGCGAAGTGATGCTGGTCCGCGAGCTTCAAATAGACGCATGAGGTAGGCAAGTGTCTGACCTGAATCGAGTATATCCTCGACGATCAGCACATGCCGGCCCGTAAGCGATACCCGCGCATCCATGATGAGGCGAACCCCACCCGCCGACGACGTCTTCTCATAGCTCGAAAGAGCGATAAAGTCGATGCGGCGTGGAATCGTGAGAGCCCGGGACAGGTCGGCCGAAAAAATGTACCCTCCGCGGAGGACACACAGAATCAGAATTTCCTCGGCGTCTGCATAATCCTTGTCGATTTCGGCCGCAATTTCTGCTACGCGAGCAGCGATCCGTTCGGCCGAGATCAAAGTCTCCGGGTTGTTCAGAGTCCTACTCCCAGTCCAACGTTGACCAAGAACTCATTCTGGAGTCTGGAATCGTCGAGCCCTGCCGATTCGAATGACGACACCAGATCTCGAATGTCGAGTCGCAAATGCACATGCTCATTCAGCTTAATGTGGCTACCTGCCGTAATAATCAGTGTGACATCATCAGAATCTTCGAACCCGGAACCGTCCGGAAAACTCAAACTCCGGATGCCGGCGCCTACGCCGAAATATGGAAGAAGAACCGCTGCCGCCCCGGTAAGCTGGGGCCGGTAGAGGATCGTTGCCTCGGCGTGTAAGTAGTCCACCGATCCCATGTTCGTCGTAACCGGGAATCCGCTGGAGGGATCGACAGCCGATACTGTCAACTCAGGCTTGCCGAGTCCGCCCATTACTTGAACACCCCAGTTCCTGCTGAGCCTGTAATCGAGACTCGCTCCAAATACCGGCTTGGTCGATATCTCGGCCTTGATCGTGTCTCCCTGATTCGCAAGCTGTGAAAGCGGCAGTGCGGCGCCGATATAGCCAGTCAACTCGAGACCCGAGCCTGATTCCTGTCCCTGTGCCTGCGCGAGCGGCAGGGCCAACAGCATTCCCGCCCCGACTATCGCACCCCATCGCCTGCCCATAATCCCTTGATTGCGCACGGTTTTATCCTCTTGTCTTGAAGCCAGTTGAATGGTTGTCCGGCATTGCTGTCACCCCGAACGAGACTTCGTGGGACGGAGTTTCATTCCCTGGCCGAACCTTGCAGAATCGATGGGACATATTTCCAGAAGCCGATTCCGCCAGCCTGCTTTCCGACATCCAGAGAGGCCGCCAGAGTTGCCTCCGCCAGGTCGATTATATCGACCGTGCCTGGTTCTCCGCCGATCCCCTCCACGCTGATGAAGGCATAGCGGGAGTCAGTGCTGATCGCCACACCATGCGGTAACCGCCGTGTATTGGCGACCGATCGAGTCTCGCCCGACTCGAGGTCAATGATACCTGTTGCCTGTGCTCCCTTGTAGGTGACCACAAGACGCTGTCCGTCCGGAGTAACATCAAGATTGTACGGTCCGGCACCCGTAGAGAACCGACGGGACACCGACCACGACTTGCGGTCGATTTCCAGCACTTCGGAGTTCCTGTTGCAGGCGACGTATACGAACTTGCCGTCAACCGAAGGAGCTGCCCACGTGGGACCGCAGCGCGCCCGGTCTTGCGGTGCGGCGTCGGCTCCGAGGAAGGCATCGGCATCCAATACGTCTGTCGGCAACTCTCGAATTCGCTCCGGAGCGAGATACATGCGCCGCGACACAGCCAGGTCCAGCGCGTCGATTTCGACCAGCTGCTCGTCCCTGACACACACGACGTAGTTCTTCAGTCCATCGGTGGTCAGTCGCGAACCGTGAGGGGTTTCGCATACGGGGATCTTCAGCAGTTCGGTTAACGATTCCGTCTCGATGACAGAAACGGAGCTTGGTTCCGGATCACCATGGAGGTTGAAATTCACGACAAACATCAGGTCCGTCGGGGTGAGAGAAATCGAAGCCGGAAACAGACCGACTTCAACCCGGTCCAACCGCTTGTTGTCTTTCGTCGAGTAAACGTGGACCTGCCCGAATGGATTCCCGTGCGCGATCGAGACGTACCAGCGTTCGCCTGCGGGATCTACCGTGAGCCCATGCGGTCCATCCATCTCCGTCGGATAGTTGCCGACGACTATTCTCTCGGCGACCTCCGCACCGTCCGGACCGAAGCGCACCAGAGCCACCTCATCTTCGGATTCGGCCGCGACATAGACGTAATAATCTCCCGATGGTTCCTCCTGGGCGGAGAGCGTCGACGCAAGAATCAGCGTTGACGCAGACAACCCCCTCAACAACGCGGCAATTCTGGTCACGGTACGAGCGCGCGAGGCTCGAGCTTGACCGACCACAAACCCGAGTTGAATTCGGTAAAAAATACGTGGCCCTTGTGTGGCTGTGGCCCCCAGGTCATCGGTGCATTCGGGACGATTCCGCTCGCATCGTATGCCTTGTAGCGTGCGATCTCGCGGCCCTGCTGGTAGAGGTCACCCTTGAGCTCGCCTGAGATGTCGATGACCCGCAGCCCCCCATTGTAGAATGCCGCATAAAGTCGGTCTCCTTCGACCCACAGGTTGTGCGTTCCCGCCTCCGGTACCTGGAATCGGGCTACTTCCTGGGGGTTGTCCGGGTCCGTAAAGTCGATGAAGTGGAGATAGCCCTCGGTTTCGCACGGTTTGTTGAAGTCCCTGCATTGGGGCATGATCTCGTCACCGGCGATTACGTAAAACTTGCCCGTCGACTGGCTCCGGAATGGGAACGCGGCGTGATTTGCGCCCGACGGATACGCGTAACTCGCGAACTGGACCGGGTTGCTTGGTGATCCACCTGCGATCCCATTGCCGACGTCGACCAGCACCACACCGTTACTCCAATTCGAGGAATAGGCAATGCCATCTTCGACCCAGACGTCGTGAATCGAGGCGCCGGGTGCGTCGAGCTGAAACGTTCCGACCTTCACCGGATTCGACGGATCCTCAATGTTGATGATGTCGTACCGTTGTCCTGCGCTCAGCGCGTACACATGGTCTTCGTAGATGAATACGTTGTGAACGCCGCCCGTCATTCCCTCATCGTAGGTGCCTACCTGCGCGACGTTGTGTGGATCGCTCACATCATAGATGACCAGCCCATTCTTACGGTTTGATGCACCCTCGCGGCTGATCACGGCAATGCGGCCGTCCTCGGAAACCTTCACATCGTTCACTGTTCTGGCGTCGACCTGCACACTATCGATCTTGACAATGGATTCGGGGTCCGTGACATCCCAGAAATACGCCTTTCCATCAGCGCCCCAGGTACCGGTTATCGCGTAGTCACGGCCGTCGACTCCTTCCCAGATCCACAGGTCGGATGTGTGCACATCGCCGACCGCTCCCTGGCCCACCAGCTCGACCTTCTCCGAAACTTCACGGCCCTCGACCTGTACCTCGACCGAGGAGGATGCGCGCCCCGAGCTCGCATGAATGACAAATGCGCCCGGTTTTTCGGCAACGAAAGCACCTGTCTGATCCACCTGACCCGCCGCCGGTGGGGCGATGAGCGTGTCGATCGGAAACGCCTCGACGCTAAAGGAGACAGGAGCATTCGCGACTTCACGATTCCGCCCATCAAGCGCCCTGGCCGTCATATGCACAACATCCCCGGTACGAGCTCTCACGCGATCGGTCGTCAGTTCTATGCTTCGAACGGGACTTTCGGCCACCGAAAGATCCCACGATTGCTCTACGCCCTCAGCCGACGCTACCACCGTCGACGTGCCAGCACCCGTTGCCCGGATCGATCCCGTCGAGCTTACAGCAATCACGGAAGGATTGGAGGAACGAAGCGACGGCTGGAGGTCATCTCGTACATAGCCGCCCTCAGTAATCACAGTCGGTTCCACTCGGTAGGAATTTCCTTCTTGAAGCTCGGATGGCAGACCTTCAAGTCGGACCTGCTCGATGGGAGGCCAGGCGACATGTGCGTCTACGTTCCGTCGGATCGACTCCTCACCGACCTGTACCAGCACGATTATCGTCGACTCGCCGCCTTTGGTCGCTGCCACCGTACCTTCATCGACGGTGACACCGCCGTCTCCCCGGACGAAATATCGAATCCGGTCTGCTTCTATCTCATTCCCGTCGGGATCGCGTACGACGACTGAAAGACTCGCGGTCTCGCCGACCATGAAGCTGAGAGCCTCAGGCTCGACCTCGAGTGTCGGCAGGCGGACCAATCCAGCGTCACCAGCCCACGTAGCGGTCCACTCAGCACCCTCGGGAAGCGGTCCGGTTACCGTGCCGGCCAATTCGGTACCTGAGCCGTTTCCGGCGAATACGACGAGTTCAGGAGCGCCTGCATCAAACGCAAATGTGACCTCACCATCCGCATAGGAGAAGCTGTCCAGAGGCGTGTTGTTCATTCCCTGATCCGGTATGCTGATGAAGGCATCGTACCCGCTGTCGCCTTGCTGCAAAGTCAGGATGAATGGCAGCTCCTGGCCGGATACGCTGATCGTTCCTTCCCAGGTTCCAATCACCGGTTCCTGTGCCTGCGCGGGAACCGCGAGAATGACCAATGCAAGGACCGCGAGTCCCAGTCCACCAACAAGTCGTTGTACGATATTCGTGCTTTTCATTCCGTCTCCCTCGAGAGCCTCGTTGTCTGCCGCGGACCCGGAACCTAACCGGGCATTCCATCTGGTCGCTACCCGGACGTGGGCTGTGGCCGGAAGGATTCAGCGGTGGATCCGGCGTTGAATTGAGCGATTCTACTCCGCCAGGTGTATTCTGTACGAAGCCGACCGGTTGGAGCTGGAATAATCGGCGGAGGGAAATGGGGTCGCGGATCGGTCGCAAGGCTCGATTCGAGGAAAGTCCGGGCTCCGCAGGACTTGGTGCCGGGTAACGCCCGGGCGTCGTAAGGCGACGGAAAGTGTCACAGAGAATAGACCGCCGATGGCGGCACTTGTGCCGCACAGGTAAGGGTGAAACGGTGGGGTAAGAGCCCACCGCGCGTGCCGGAGACGGCCGCGGCACGACAAACCCCACCAGGAGCAAGGCCAAACAGGAACGAGCGGCGGTCCGCCGCACTTGAGTTCCGGGTAGGCCGCATGAGGCGTCGGGTAACCGGCGTCCCAGATAGATGAGCAACCTTGTACCAAGGAGTATTCGTCCAGTTTTGAATATCAACGACCAGACAAGACTTCACCTGACAGACATCCGCCTCGACAACGGACTGCGCCT
>JBDHMQ010000007.1:0-18881 GCA_039656095.1 Gemmatimonadota bacterium
CTCGGGCGGCGGGACCTGCGCCGACAAACGGGACCGTGCCCCAGCTTCGTCGATGACATCGATCGCCTTGTCCGGGAGAAATCGATCGGTGATGTAGCGGTCAGATAGCTTGGCCGCCGCCACCAGTGAATCGTCGGGAATCACTACGTTGTGGTGATCTTCATAGTGCCCGCGAAGACCTTTCAGGATCTCGATCGTTTCCTCGATGTTGGGAGGCTCAACGATTACAGTCTGAAAACGTCGTTCAAGCGCCCCATCCTTCTCAATGTGCTTTCGATACTCGTTCAGTGTAGAGGCACCAACGCACTGCAACTCGCCCCGGGCAAGCGCAGGCTTCAGCATGTTCGACGCGTCAATTGCACCCTCAGCAGCACCAGCTCCAACAAGAGTATGCAGCTCATCAATGAACAGGATGATCCCGTCTGCCTGAGAGATCTCACTGACAATGGCCTTGAGACGCTCCTCGAACTGTCCGCGGTACTTCGTTCCTGCAATCACGGCCGCCATGTCCAGAGCCAGCAAACGGTGATCTTTCAGGCTCTCCGGGACGTCTCCACACTCGATCTTCTGAGCGAGTCCTTCAACGATCGCCGTCTTGCCTACACCCGGCTCACCAATCAGCACAGGGTTGTTCTTCTTGCGCCGGGACAGGACCTCCATCACACGTTCGATCTCGGCAGCCCGACCTATGGTAGGATCGAGTCGCCCTTCACGAGCCATTTCCGTCAAATCGCGGCAAAAGTGATCCAGCGCTGGAGTCTTGGATTTCGAGTCCACTTTGGATGCACCTGGTGGGACCTCACCAAGGTTTTCGGGCGAAGGCATATCAGTGCCGAGCAATTTGAGCATTTCAGCTCGCGCTTCCTCAATGCCGATACCCAACTGGCCCAAAACCTTAGCCGCGAGTCCCTTCTCTTCTCTCAACAGCCCCAGCAGAAGATGCTCCGTGCCCACATAACTGTGGTTCAGCTCGCGAGCTTCTGCCATCGCATACTCAAGCACCTTCTTGGCCCGAGTCGTATAGGGAAGCTCACCAATCGGCGTGCTGGATTTGCCCGGCCGAATATTATCCTCGACCAGGCGTAGAAGATCATCGAGATCTGCTGCCAGGTTTCGAAGAACTTCGGCCGCGACGCCGTCACCCTCGCGGATCAGGCCAAGCAGGATGTGCTCTGTACCTACATAGTCATGCTGCAGACGCACCGCTTCCTCGCGGGCCATCGCCAGCACCTTCCGAACACGATCTGTGAAATTGTAATTCATCCAGACCTCTGGGCGGTCTCGGCCGCCCGGTTCTCGTATACCTCATGGCGATACGCCATCCGCCGAATCATGCCTCGTCAGCCTCGAGTCGGGTCCGGACATATGCGGAGCGCGCCCCATCTGTCTCGGCATCTCCGAGAGATCCTCCGGCCGCAAATGCCAGATGGCCGGCCTGCCCGAAAACCAGGATCTCGTTGAGCGTCTGTACCCTGGGTGTTTTCAGAAGTTTCAGTGACAAGCCGAGTCGAACAGCCGACAACAAGTTCATCATTTCTTCGGCTGACAGACTTCTAGCGTGTCGCAAAATACCATAAGCCCGCCAGACTTTGTCCTCCAATACGCCGGGTGCGTCCCGTAGCATCATCGCTCGGGCACTGCGCTCATAATCCACTACCTTTGAGACGACCCTGGTAAGATGATTGACCAGATCCTCCTCCTGCTTGCCCAGCGTCGTCTGGTTCGAGATCTGGAACAGGTTGCCAACCACCTCCGAACCCTCACCGTGTAATCCACGATACGTCAGGCCCACCTGGCCAATACCCTCGAGAACCTTGTGAATTTCCTTCGTAAGCACCAGCCCCGGAAGGTGCACGAGCACCGACGCCCGGAGACCGGTCCCGACATTCGTGGGACACGCCGTGAGAAACCCATACTCGTGGTGAAACGCGAAGGCCAGCAATTCCCCCAGCCGCTCGTCAAGCCGATCGACTTGACGCCATGTCTCTTCCAGCGAAGATCCGCCCGTTATGGCCTGAATACGCAAATGATCTTCTTCGTTGATCATGATCCCGATCTCATCGTCCGACCACAGCGCGAGCGCTGCGTGCGACGCTCCGCCCGATGGATCCTTGATCAACTCGCGGCTGACTACTCGACGCTCCAACAGAAGGTCGCGTTGACCTTCGTCGAGCTCATCGATTTCCCAGATGTCGATATCAGGCACAGCCGTCAGTGCCTTGAGGGCCGCACGCACCGTCTTGAGTACTCGAGCCCGGTCATCCTCAGACGATCGCGCCGGAAATGGAAAGCCCTGAAGATTCCTGGCCAATCGCACACGGGTGGATATGACGATTTCAGCCTCGGCACCGTCCCCGAACGCCCAGCCCAGGCCATGAGTCCCGAGGTCGCCCCCAACCCTGATCACTCGGCCTCCTCTGCCTCGTGAATCCGGTCTCTCAGCTCTGCCGCGAGTTCGAAATCCTCCGTCTCGATCGCCCGCGAGAGTCTACGCCGCATGGCAGACAGTTTCGCAACACGATCGCCCGCCTCTGAACCCGCACTCATGTAGAGCTTGCCCACATGTTGCGGCGCACCGTGAATGCGTCGTAGCAAAGCCCGGAGCTGCGGTTCAAAGTGGGCGTAGCACTGCGAACAACCCAGGCGTCCCGTTACCCGGAAGTCACCCTCAGTCAGTCCGCAATACGGACACGGTTCGCTCTGCTCCTCCGTTCCAGCTTGATCCGGGGAGAGTTGCGCGAGAAAATCGGCCAGGGGTGCAGGCGGCAGTTCGTCCGGCACACCTCGCTTGGCCGCACACTCCGAGCAGAGGTGCAGTGTCTTCATTTCTCCATCGACGATGGTCGTCACCTGGAGCTTCCCATCCCGGAGACCGCAGTCCTGGCACTCCATGGCAGTCAGTCCTGGCGAGGGTCTGAAAGTGCTGATCGATCGACGGAGCGCAGAATACCCCCTCGAAGATCTAGAATCCGGTCAGTTTGTCTTGCGAGAGCCGGGTTGTGCGTCACTACGATCAGCGCTGTGCCATGGTTCTGGACGAGTTCAAACAGCGCCTCATGAAGTCGGTCGGCTGTCTCAATGTCCAGGTTACCCGAGGGCTCGTCTGCCAACAAGACTGGTGGCTCAAGAGCGAGCGCCCTGGCGGTAGCGACTCGCTGCTGTTCGCCGCCAGACAGTTTGGATGGTCGATGGTCCAAGCGTTCGGCGAGTCCGATCTGCGTAAGTAGTGCCCGGGCGCGATCCTTCGCCCTGCGTTCCGGTTCTCCAGCAATAAGCAACGGCAACATGACGTTCTCGATCGCCGTGAAGTCTCGCAGAAGGTGATGGAACTGGAAAACGAATCCGACAAAGCGATTCCGCAGTGCTGCAAGTTCTGCGTCCTCAAGCAACGACAGGTCGTTCCCAGCAAGCGAAATGCGGCCGTTCGTCGGCCGGTCCAGTCCTCCGAGCAAATGAAGGAGTGTCGATTTGCCGGCCCCGCTGGGGCCGATAACAGCAATCGTCTCACCCGGTTGGACCTCGAGATCAACGCCCCGAAGAACTCGAATCTCATTACCAGCTGCGCCCAGAAAAGTCCGTTCGACACCCTGGGCCTCGATGGGCAAGATGTGCGTGGACTCAGTCATGACGAATCGCCTCTACTGGAGTGTACCCAGCGGCCTGTCGGGCCGGATAGAGGGTGGCCAGAAACGAGATCACCAGTGAAGCCGAGACGATGAAAAGCACATCGAGCAGGTCAATACTCACCGGAAGCCGGTCGATGAAGTAGACGTCTCCCGGTAAGGTGACGAATTGATAGGTATCGAGGGCCCACGCCAGGGCCAGGCCACCCACCGTTCCAAGGCTTGTTCCGACGAGCCCGATCACGACTCCTTGAAGCACAAAAATTCGAGTGATATCGCTTCCGTGCAGTCCCATCGTCCGGAGGATCCCAATTTCACGCACTTTGTCGCGTACAACCATAATCAGTGTCGAGACAATATTGAATGACGCCACCAGGACGATGAGAAGAAGAATCACTCCCATTGCATATTTTTCCAATTTCAGCGCTTCGAACAGGCTGGCATTCTGGGTCTGCCAGTCTTCCACCCGGTATCCAAACCCGAGTTCCTGGCTCAGTCGCTCGGCAACATCACCCGACCGCCAGGGATCCACGACATTGAATTCGATCCCAGTAACGGTACCATCCATCCGAAGGAGATCCTGTGCTACCTGCAGATCAACGTATGAAAACTTCGTGTCGTACTGGTAGAGACCGGTTTCAAAGATCCCGGTCACTTCGAACAGTCGCATCTGAGGCTGGATGCCTGTCGGCGTCAGTTCCGCCCCCTGGAAAGCAACGACAGTGACAAGCTCACCCGGGAATAGCCCGAGGCGGTCCGCCAGACTCACACCCAGAACAATTCCCGGTCGTCCAGAATCGGTCTCACCAAAAGGCATCCGTCCCGAGATCAGGTTCTCATCGATCTCCGTAACTGCCAGCGAAGCCTCGTCGGAGGGAAGACCCCGAAAAATGGCACCCTCTCCGTAGGATCCACCCGGCGGGTTAAGGCCCACTTCGGTGTAAACAAACGGTGCAGCAGCAAGGACGTCCGGATCACTGGCAACGATGTGCAGCACAGAGCGCCACGCCTCCATCCGGCCCACGGTGCTTCGTTCGAGCACGATACCGTGCGCGTTCGCCCCGAGGATCTTCTCGCGCAGGTCTTCCTGCAAACCAGACATCACACCGATGACGACGATCAGGGCCATCACGCCAACGGCCACGCCGCCAATTGCAATCAGCGTAATCAGCGACAGGAACCCCTTACCGCGACGGCTGGAAAGGTACCGACGTGCGATTCTCCATTGCAGCGAGCGGCGCGACCCGCCCGGCCGTGCGCTAACCATCGACATCTCGCATCACGGGATAGAGAAGAACGTCTCGGATGGTTGACTGGCCCGTAAGGAGCATCACAAGTCGGTCGATACCAAGTCCCAACCCGCCTGTCGGCGGAAGCCCGTACTCGAGCGCACGGACGTAATCGACGTCGAGACTTTGCGCCTCGCGATCACCGGCGGCTCGGGCCCGAGCCTGCTCAGAGAACCGGTCCCACTGGTCAATAGGATCATTCAGTTCGCTGAACGCGTTGATCAACTCTGTCCCACCGACAAATACCTCAAACCGTTCGGCCAGGTCTGAGTTTCCACGCTTGGGCTTAGCGAGCGGACTCATTTCGATCGGATAATCGAACACGATCGTGGGGTTCACGAGGTTTCGCTCAACGAGAGTTGAGAACACTTCGTCCAGGAGCTGTATTCGATTGAGCTCCTGTTCCATATCCGCGCCATCGGGCAATACACTCCGCAACTCGTCAAGTGATGCTGTAACACCGTCCACTCCGGCAAACTGCTTGATCGCATCGAAGAACGTCATCCGCTCCCATGGAGCCGTGAGATCAATGGTGTCGCCATTCCACTCAACAACTCGCGCATCCAGCACCGCTTCTGCAGCCGCCTCGACCAGGCGCTCGGACATTTCCATCATGCCTTCATAATCCGCATACGCCTGGTACAACTCGAGCATAGTAAATTCTGGATTATGTGTCCGATCCAGACCTTCATTCCGGAATACTTTTCCGATCTCGTATACCCGATTCAGGTTCCCAACGATCAATCGTTTTAGATAGAGTTCGTCGGAAATGCGCAGATACAGGGTGCGATCCAGCGTATTGTGATGGGTCGTAAAAGGCCGAGCAAATGCGCCCCCATAGATTGGCTGAAGAATTGGTGTCTCGACTTCAAGAAAGCCGCCTTGATCCAGCACGCGGCGCAGGGCCCGAATGATGCTCGCCCGCGCGGCGAATACCTCACGCACTCCGGCGCTGGTAGCCAGGTCAGCATACCGTTGGCGGTACCGCATCTCCACGTCGGCAAAGCCGCTGTGAACCACTTCCGTTCCGTCATCCAGCACTTCTGTCTTGCCCAGTGGGAGTGGACGGAGCGTCTTGCTGAGCAGCACCAGGCGCTCAACCTGTACCGTGACTTCCCCAGTCCTGGTACGAAATAGCGGTCCTTCAACTCCCACCCAATCGCCGAGGTCCAGAAGGTCCAGAACGTTTGAGTCCAGGTCTTCCATCCGGTCTCGTTTGCAGTAAAACTGGAGACGGCCCGAGCGGTCACCAAGATGGGCGAACACGCTCTTACCCATATCACGGAGAGACAGAAGCCGGCCTGCAACGCATACACGCTCCTGCTCTTCGGCCTCCTCGACAAAGGCGTCGAGCGCGGTCGCAAGATCATGGGTCGGCTCGTAGGAGTATCCATACGTCTCAACTCCAAGCTCGCGCAGCGCCTCAAGTTTTGCGTAACGGTCGCGAATCGACTTGGGGCGGTCTTCGGAAGCATACCAATCTCGAATCGGCAGACCATCGCGTAGTCCGTGATCTGTTGTCGTCACGCCTTCGCTCCTCCCCTGCGTCGCAGGAATGCTTCAATAAACGGATCGAGGTCTCCATCCAGGACACCGCTCGCGTTGCCCACTTCGACGTCCGTGCGATGGTCCTTAACCATTGTATAGGGCTGAAGTACGTATGAGCGGATCTGGTTCCCCCACGCAATATCCGATTTCGAATCCTCCAGCTTCTGTTTCTCGGCGTCCTTTTCTTCGAGTGCTCGTTTGTACAGGGCCGCCTTTAGCATTTTCATCGCCTTGGCCTTGTTCTTATGCTGACTCCGCTCCTGTTGACAGGCTACGACAACTCCCGTTGGAACGTGCGTAATTCTAACGGCGGAGTCCGTCTTGTTTACATGTTGGCCGCCTGCGCCGGATGCCCGATACGTATCAATCCTGAGGTCCGAATCATCAATCTCGATTTCAATGTCGTCATCCACCACTGGATAGATGAAGACCGATGCAAACGATGTGTGTCGTCGGCCCTGCGCATCGAACGGTGAAATGCGGACGAGTCGATGAATTCCGTTCTCCGCACCAAGGTAACCGTACGCATTGTCTCCACGAATCTCGAGACTCGCCGACTTCAGCCCGGCTTCTTCTCCTGCCTGGGCCTCCAGCACCTCAACAGTCCATCCTCTCTTCTCGGCATACCGTGTATACATCCTGACGAGCATTTCCGCCCAGTCCTGCGACTCGGTGCCGCCTGCCCCAGGGTGAACCGTCAGGAGAGCGTCACGATGTGTGTCCGGACCACGCATCATGTTGCGCAGTTCGAGTCGGTCGAGATCTCGACCGATCTTCTTCGTTTCGTGAGTAAATTCTGAGGCGAGATCTTCGTCGTCGGCATCGGCAAGTAACTCTTGAAGTTCTTGCAACTCTTCGATGCGTGCGAGCAGACTGGTCCACGGCTCTGTCCAGGCCTTGAGGGCCCGGGATCGGTCTATGACCTGCCGGGCGTCTTCCTGGCTGTCCCAGAAGCCTGGCTGAGCCATCTGATCTTCGAGCGATACCAATGCGTCCAGTTTGACACCAATGTCAAAGAAACCCCCGAAGTTCTTCAAGGCGCTGCGCATGGCCACGTAGCTGCTCGAGGCTCGATTCAGATATGGGCATATGTACTCCGCGCCTTGGATCATCGGCGATGTCAGCCGCCGGGTTTCGTCCCGAACAAAAGCGGGCCCACTGCCCTGTGCAGAGGACCCTGGTATCAGCGCGAGTCTAGTCCGAGCCACGAGCCGGGTCAAGCGGTCCGGACACGAGATCGAGATCGATTTCCCGGGACTCCGGATCAACGCGCGCCAGTTGGACAACGACCCGGTCGCCCAGTTGGAATCGGCGTTGGGAGCGACGCCCGGTCAGCGACCACGTTGACTCGTCATAATGATAGTAGTCATCGACCAGCGAACTGACTCGGATAAGACCCTCCACGAGTACGTCCTTAAGCGACACAAACATCCCGAATCCGGTTACACCACTTATCGTGCCTTCGAATTCGTCTCCGAGATGTCGCTGCATATACTCGATCTTCTTCAGCTCAATGGAATCCCGCTCCGCCTGCTCTGCCCGTCGCTCGCGCTCCGAGGCATGACGCGCCGTTTGCTCAAGGGCATCGTGGCTGAAGTTCTTTCCGGGCCCCTGTTTTCCACTCAGCCATCGCACGATCCGGCGGTGTACCACGAGGTCCGCATAACGCCGGATGGGTGACGTGAAATGGAGATAGGCATCGGACGCCAGACCGAAGTGACCAACATTCTGAATGGAGTAGCGTGCCTGCTTCATGCTTCGAAGCGCCACGGTGGAGACGAGGTACTCCTGGGGCTTTCCAGCCATGGACCTGATCAGGCCGGCCAGATCGATAGGGCGAATGCCTTTGGCTGGAAGCGCCGCCCCGAAAATGCCCGCTACACGGCGCAGACCCTCCAGACGATCCTCGGATGGAGCCTCGTGGATTCGATACAACACGGCGAGCTCATGCTTCTCTCCTAGCTGAGCGACGGTTTCGTTGGCAAGAATCATCAGGTCTTCAATCATCCGATGAGTCTCAAGTCGGGGGCGCTCTCGAATCGCCGCCGGATGGCCCTCGCCGTCGAGCTCGACTACAGCTTCCGGAATCGAAAAGTCGATAGCCCCCCTGTCTCTGCGTTCGGCTCGAATCCTCCTACAGATACCGGACAGCACACGAAGCGAGGTGTAGATCTCGCTTTCCGACTCGTCAGACTCAAGGATCTGGAGCGCATCCTCGTATGACAGCCGTGCCGCACTACGAATGACGGTACGTGCAAACCGCGATTCTCGAATCTCTCCGTCCACTGATATCACGAACACAGCAGATAGAGTCAGGCGATCTTCGTCGGGTACGAGCGAGCAAAGACCACCAGACAGGGACTCCGGAAGCATGGGGACAACCCGGTCTACCAGGTAGACACTGGTGGATCGTTCCCAGGCCTCCCGGTCGATGGCGCCACCTGGCTTGACATACCAGGAAACGTCGGCAATGTGGATACCGACCTCGAAATCTCCGCTCTCGAGACTTCGCACCGAAATCGCATCGTCATGGTCCCTGGCGTCGGCCGGATCAATCGTGACAACCAGGCGATCTCTGAAATCTTCTCGGCCGTGCAGGTCCTCCGGGCGGATTCCACGTCGAGCGAGTTTCTCAGCTTCAGCCTCCACCTCAGCCGGAAAGTCCAGCGCCAACTGGTGCCCGATGAGGATGGCGAGCACATCGACTCCGGCATCGCCCGGACGCCCCAAGATCTGCTCGACCCGTCCTACGGGAGATGGTTCTTTCTCACCCCAACTTTCGATTGAGGCAATCACCATGTCGCCATCGTCCGCGCCGCCGGCCGCATTGTCAGGGATAAACAGGTCGCCTGGAAGTGCTGGTTCCTGCGCCACGACGTAGCCGTAGCCACTCTTTGAATGGTAAATGCCTGCAACACGAGACCAGGCGCGCTCAATGACCCGGACTATTCGACCAGCAGGATTTCTACCTGGTGGTCGCCGGTCGATTCTGGCGAGCACCCGATCGCCGGCAACAGCCGTCGCCAACTGGCGACCAGGTACAAACACGTCCTCCTGGCCTGCTTCATCGGGGATTACAAAACCATCGCCGGCACGCGTGACTTGAAGCCTTCCGGCGACCAAATCGAATTGCTCAGGAATCGCGTACCGGCCGTGACGCTGGCGGACAACGGCGCCATCTGTTTCAAGCTTTTCCAGCAGGCGGCGAAAGGCCCTGTACTCGTCCGGCTGAATATCTAAAGCACGAGCCAATTCCCTGGCCCGCATGGGTCGCCGGGCAGAATCTTTCAGGTAGGCAAGCACCTGCCTGCCTTCAACCGGACCATCGTCAGGGCTGATAGGCCACCGAAATCTGGAAGGGGCTGTCTGTGTCGAAATCAGAAAAGTCGTCAAACGATCTGCCGAGATCGAGCACGAAGCCCTCGTAACGGATGCCAACGCCCAGCGAAGGACCGGTCCGGCCCTCCCCGCCCGCTGCGTATCCCGCCCGAAGGAAGGCCAGTTTGGCATACCCGACCTCAAGTCCTGCAAACAGGTCGAGGTCGTCGAATTCTGTCAGAACATTACGCACATCGGCGCGTAACAGCAGATCGACCGGCTGAGCGTCCGATCCACGCACAAGTTCCGCCTCTCCACCGAGCCGAATCCTGGAAGGAAGCGGGTCTTCAAGACCACCGGTACTGAATCCGAGATCCCCCCCGATATTGGACACCACGAGACCCAGTCGAACTCGATCAGTCCCCGGGGGGCGTGCGATGACCGCCGCGTCAAATGCATGGCCAGTGCCATCGGGTTCTGCACCACCGCAACCGGGACAGGATCCGCTGATTCGTAGGAACTTGTAGCTTGCCCCAACCTCGATATGATCTGAGATGGGTCGAGCTATCGTCAGCAGGAATGCCGTGTTATCAACCTCAATTGTGCCTATTGGTTGGTTGAACTCGTCGCGTCCGTCTATCGACCCCAGATCGAGCGAGAGGATAGAGACTCCGACTCTCGTCATGCCAACGCCGAATACGCCGCCAGCAGAATTCGTCGTGGTCCCGAAGTCATTTGATCCATGGTAGAACACAGCCCACTCATCAATAGCTGCGATCGAGGCCGGATTCCAAAGGACACCCTCAACATCACCGCGGGCACCTGCTATCGCGCCACCGAATCCGATATTTCGGGCACCAAGTGGAATCAGGAGGAACGGGGCGGCTTCGGTTGAAGACGATTGATCCGACAATTCGACGCCCTGGGCACCGGCAGGTTTTGGAACTGCCAACACGAAAACGCAACTGAGGGCCGCAGCCAGGCGGCCCAACTCAGTACGGCTTGGATTCATCGATCAACATGATAGGAATGTCGTCTTCAACCCGGTAGGCTACTCGACAGGCGGGACAGCGCAATTCTGACTCTACCTCCCGGTATTCGAGGTCACCCCGACATTTCGGGCAGACGAGAATCTCCAGCAACTCAGCGTCAAGACTCATGCGTGATCATCCGGAAGGTTGCGGTTAACCGCTACGGGACAGGGTACCCGAGGAGCTTAAGCTTGGCCGGATTCTTCCGCCAGTTCGCCAGCACCTTAACTCTAAGGTCTAGATAAACCTTTGAGCCAACGAATCTCTCGATGCTCTGTCGGGACCGGATCCCGATTCGTTTGATCGTTCGTCCGCCCCTGCCAATGACAATTCCTTTTTGCGAATCTCGCTCAATGTAGATCGTAGCCTCTATATACACAGGATCCGAATCCTCGCGATATTCTCCAATTCCAACGGCCAGGCTGTATGGCAATTCCTGCTCGAGCTCTTCGAAACAAACTTCCCGAATCTTCTCGGCAACAAAAAACCGTACCGGGGCTGTAGCCAGGTCTTCGATCGGATACAGTGCAGGGCCCGGCGGAAGCCTGCTCAGAATTGCTTCGAGCAACTCGTCTCTTCCCTGGCCCTGAGTGGCCGTTGTTGTTACGACTTCCTCCCACTTATCCGACGCTTGGAATTCGCTCCGAATAGCGGCCAGCTTCTTCTCGTCGACCCGATCTTGTTTGTTAAGACATAGAATGGGTCGCGGTCCGGCTGGCGAAACAAATGCGGTCGCGTGCTCGATACTGCGATCGAAGCCTACATCGACCACATAGACAAGAACGTCGGCGTCCAAGGCCCCGCTCTCGGCTTCACGTTGCATCGACTCATGGAGTAGATAACGCGGCTTCAGGAGTCCGGGCGTATCAACGAAGATCGCCTGATGCGTTTCAGTGGAGTAAATCGCCGTAACCCGCTGACGGGTGGTCTGCGGGCGCGCCGTCACAATACTGAGCGACTCTCCGGTCAGGGAATTGACCAGGGTGGATTTACCAGCGTTCGGCACACCGACAAGGGCCACGAAGCCGGCGTAATAATCGAGGGAAGTGCTTTCAGCCATGCCGGTAAGATGCCGATCCACCCCACACACGGACAGGGACGCCGGAGAGGCGGACCGGGTGGGTCAGCTACCGCGTTGGCCTCCAGGAGGAGGTCCCTGCCCCCGCCTGCGCGGCCGGTTCGCTTCGCGCTTCGCCACGAATTCTTCGTAGCCGGCCATCTGCTCTGCTGAGAGTATCTCCTTAATTCTCGCATGGGTGCCCTCACGCAGTTCGCCAATACGCTCCCGCATGGCGCCAAACGCTGAGCGTCCCTGACCTGAGGCGCGTGCTTCTTCTATCATCTTGCGACTTTGCTCGTTCTGTTCCGCTAATAGGTCGCGGATCTGAACCGCCTGCTGTTCATTCAGTTCGAGCTGTTCTGTCAATTCCACCATCGTCTGGTCGAGATCCTGGCCTCGACCTTCTGGTCGCTGTTGTGCGATTGCCATCCCGGGTAGGGCTAACATCATTAGCAAGGCCACGACTGCGGCTCGTATGGATGCGCTCTTCTTTCTCATGACATTCTTTCCGATTCCCATTGTTCAGGTGCTGCCGCGGACACCGCCCGTTCCCTCATTACCGGTCTGAATCATTGGACTCACCCGGCGTCACTTCCATTCCCGACTGCCACAAACGCAAACCGAGCCAGCAGCCACAGGGGCCACTGGCTCGGTAAGGGTTCGAGCCACTTTACGAACCCGCGATGGTATTACTTCAGATCGAAGCTCAGCTTCGCGTAGTAGAAGCCACCATTGCTACCGAACTGCGTAACCCGGCGGCTGAACACAAACCGCTCATCGCTTCTGTTACCAGCAATCGTGTGCTGATCCGGATACGTGTTCAACACATTGTTCCCACCGATGGACAGTCGAGTGGTCTCCGACAGGTCATACCCGAAATCCAGGTCGACTAGGACCTTCGATCCGAACGTTTCATCGTTGTCGGAATTCGTCGGCGTATACTCGATCTTCCCGTAGTAATTACCGCGAAGAGTTACCGTGGACCGATCTTTCCGCCACTTGGCGGACACGGAGCCCTTCTGTCTCGGCAGGGCGGATTCGAATCGTCCCGTCTCCTCCCTGTTGAACAGGGTGCTGGTGACATCGGTTGACCCGAACACGTCCTCCACGCTTTCCGGTACGTTGATCGCCGTTACTTCCGTCTTCGAGAAGTTGACTGCACCGGTGAGCGTAAGCTGCCCGCCGCTCATCTCTGTACCATAGGACCCTACGATGTCCAGGCCCTTGGTTTCCGTATCGATGGCGTTGGAGAAGAACTGCACCTGCTTAACGCCTGCAGCCGAAAAGGGTACAAGCAAGGCAGCTACTACAGGGTCCGAATCCGTGAACCTGCTCGTGAAGACGATCCGATCATCAATCGTGATGAAGTAGCCGTCCACCGTAAGCGAGAACGCGCTTGACGGATTGACGGTGAACCCGGCACTGAAGTTCACGGATGTCTCTTCCTTCAGGCTGGGAATCCCGAACGCCCGAGCGACACCACTCAGGTTGTTGGCCGTTAGCACGTTGGCCGCTACCAGGTTTGCGCCATCGAAGACGAACTGCGTGCTTACGTTGTTGAACCACGCCTGGTGCAACGACGGAGCCCGAAAGCCAGTACTGATAGCCGCTCGGAACGCTGAAGTCGGCGAGAGCGCGACGCGCGTCGCCGCTTTTCCGGTAAAGACGCTACCGAAGTCCGTGTAGTTCTCGAATCGACCGCCTACATCGAGGGTCACCTGATCATTGACCTGACTCTCGAATCCCGCATAGGCACTGATGCTGTTGCGCGTGCGATCGACTTCGTTCAACGGCGAAAATCCCTGGAACACCTGGGAGCCGGGATTCCTCGGTGTTGTGCCATCGAGGCGAGTGAAGAAGTTCCCCATCCCGTCGCCGAGCTGCCAGGAAGCATCGTCGCCCGCGTCGATCCGATAATTCTCAACACGAAACTCGGCGCCGGTCACGAACGACAGGGACTTGAACGACCCATCCGTGTCGATAAGACGAACCAGATCCAGATTCCCAACGTTTTGGCCGAAACTCAGCTTCCCGGCATCAAACGAAACCGGGCTGGCCGGCCCCAGGGAGGCGTTGTTGGTGTTCTCGATGTTATAGAGAATGGAATTGGCACCATTCGTGAGACTCAAATCGACATCCCACCCCGAGTAATTGCCTCGCAGACCGACGCTGATCGACTGATCGTTTATGCCCGTGTTGATTTCGGGAAGGAAGCCATTCGGGTATAATTCGAGATCTGTCTTGTTGTCTTCATTGGGCCGCCGGAAGAATCCGGTCGCGGCCCCGTCCCGTCGGGACATCCCGCCGAAGGCGTACAACTCGGCGTCGTTACCGATCGGAACGGCTCCGTTGAAGAACACCATCCCGACCACGGCCTCTGACTGGCCCGTCGTCATGGAGAAGTCGGATCGAGTCAGGCCGCGGGATGCTATCTCGGCGTCCGTCGCGGCAACACCAGAGATACCCAGGAATTGGTCCTTCATCTCGAGACCCGAACGATTCGTTCGCTCCCGGTTCAGGAAACTGCCGGTGACATTGAAGTAGCCACCCTCACCGATCGGGAACCCGAAATTCGCATCGATGTTGACCTGCTCGCCATCGCACTCCCAATCGATATTCTGCGGAGTGCCGTCCGGGCGATCCGGCTGACGGAAGCAACCGCCCGTCATCCCGGCTCCCATCGACGCCTGGACGCCTTCAGTCTGATCCTTGAGGACGATGTTGATCACGCCCGCGATCGCGTCAGAGCCGTACTGGGCCGAGGCGCCGTCGCGAAGTACTTCGATCCGCTCGATGGCTGCCGGCGGAATGGCGTTCATGTCCGTCCCAACCGAGCCACGACCAAACGTCCCGTTGATGTTGACGAGTGCACTGGAGTGGCGACGTTTGCCGTTGACCAGGACCAGAACCTGGTCAGGTCCGAGACCTCTGATGCTAGCCGGATTGATGTGATCGGTACCGTCCGAGATGTTCTGATGGGAGGCGTTGAATGATGGTACGATCTCCCGGAGAATCTGGTTGACCTCCGTGTGGCCGGATTCGCGGATTTCCGCTGCAGTGATCACATCCACCGGTACCGGTGTCTGCGTCGCCGTTCGGGCCGTTCTCGAGCCTATAGCGACGAGAACCTCTCCCATTTGGATAGCCTGGCTGGCAAGCTGGAAGTTGACCGTCGGACTGTCACCTTCGGACACCGAGACGGCCTCTTCGCCAGCCGCGTAACCGAGGGACGTTGCCTGGAGTGTGTAATTCCCCGCCAAGACTCTAATTGAGTAGGCACCGGCAGCACTTGTTTGCGCGATACGATTCGTTCCAATAATCGAAACTGTGACGCCGCCAAGTGGCGCGCCTGTGGATGCATCGGTAACTGTACCTGTGATCGTAACCGCTTCCTGCGCGGCAAGCGGAGTCGCGGTAAGCATGCCGAAGAGCGGCAAAACGGCGACTAGCGCCAGTATTCTGAACAAACGAGACAAAGACATCACGTTCCTCCGGTCCGGTGAAAACCTAGAATGGCAGATAGTCCGCCACTGGTAAGCCTAAACGGGTGACTGTGATCTATGAAATTCGGGCATCGAGCCTCGATGCCATAAACCCGAACTCGATTCGGGGGATTCAGAGCACCTGCAGATACTTAGCTGGAGGTGAGCCCCTACCAGCGCAGGATGTCAAATATCGGCTAAAACGGCCAGAGCGTCAACTGCAAGCGCTTTCGACGCATAGGCAAACACGGGATTCAGTTCAATCTCTCGAAGCCTTGGATGTGCCAAGAGTACGTCTGCGAGACCCAAACACAGCCGTTCTACCGCACCCATATCTACCCCCTCCTCACCCCGATATCCGGACAATAGAGGGGAAATACGCAAAGATCTGATCATGTCCGCAAAGTCACCATCACGAAGTGGGAGGCCACGCAAGGCTCGGTCTGGTGACACCTCCACCATTACACCACCGGCACCGAGTACGAGGATGGGGCCGTAGTGTGGATCTCGCCGGCAGGCTACCAATAACTCGACTATAGGGCGCTCCAGCATCGGTGAGAGCAGCACACCTCTGAAGTCGGCGTCGATTCCCGAGAACTCGGCGTACTTGGTTGCTGCAGCGTTGACACGCTCAAAGGCGCCAGCCGCTTCCTGCCCACCGTGTAAATCAAGTTCAACGCCGTTGGCGTCCGTACGATGGAGGATCGTGCTGGACAGCAGCTTGACAGCGACTGGGCCCGCCAGATGATCTGCCGCCTCTGCCGCCTCTGCTGCTGTCTGACAAAGGGTCGCGGTTACTAGCGGAACATCGAATCCCTCGAGAAGAGACCGGACCTCCCACTCAGTAAGTGCGCTTCGTCCCTCTTTGCGTGCATCCCGAACGGCGGCGGGCTCCTTTGCTACGGCTATCTTCTCGACGGCTGGATTGGGCGTAGCCTGCGCCATACACAGACCTCTTTCCACTGCGGCGTCGATGCACCGAATGGCAGTATCGAGCGAGCCAACCGCGGGGATGCTCGCCGCTCTGAGCGTGTCGAGTGCGGGATTCGAACCCGCCGCGTATACCGTATGAACGACCAGCGGTAAACCCGCCCGCTCGCATAGCGCCGCCAGGTGACCCGCGACTCGTGCTTCACCAGATTCCAGCGAAGAGTCAAATCGCTGAGCGTAGCCGCCAAACAGACCCGTGAGCAGAACAGCTCCGACCTCGTCCTGTGCGACTACAGCCTCCGCTACTTTCGTGAATACTTCCAGTCGACGATCCGCCGCCCCTGCCATGTCAATGGGATTTCCCGCGGACGCAGATGGTCCGAGCAACTCCCTCAACTGCCTACTCAGACCGTCGCTGAACTCGGCCAACGGCAGGCCTCGTTCCGCAAGCAGATCGACCGCCAATGTCGCATGGCCCCCACCGTCTGCGATGACCGCGACTCCCTTTCCAGGAATGATCGGTGGCTGGAAAGTCAGCATTTTTCCGACCGCCAGCAGTTCGTCAGACCGCTCGACAACGAGCCCACCTCGCTGCTTTGCCACCGCCTTAAACACATCATAAGAGCCAGCGATGGCACCCGTGTGGGAGAGAGCGGCGGCTACGCCACGGTCAGAGCGGCCGCCCTTGAGGATGACGACCGGCTTGGTTCGGTGCACCCGCTCAACGACCCTGAGAAATGACTCAGGATCCTGGAATCCTTCACTGTACACCAGGATTCCCTGCGTCGTCGCATCGGCCTCGAGATACTCGAGATACTCGTGAAACGCCACGTCCCCCTCATTCCCGACCCCAACGTACAGCGAGAGACTGATGCCCGAACTTGCCATGGCCGTCATCAGATCGAGACCGATATTTCCAGACTGGGATAGGACCGCCAGTCCGCCAGGGGTGACGGCGCTGACACCTACCAGATTTAGACCGATATGTGGATTCAGGATGCCGGATGTGTTGGGCCCGATGACGCGCATTCCTGTCCGCCGGGCGTTCTCCACGAGCTCTCTCTCGAGCGCAGCACCGTGATCGCCCGATTCTCGGAATCCGACCGCAAGAACCACGGCTCCGCCAATTCCGGCTCGCCCACACTCCTCAATGATCGTGGGCACGCGCTCGGCAGCCACGGCGACCAGGACAAGATCCGGAATTAGCGGAAGTTCAGAGACCGAGGAAAACACCGGCAAGCCCAGCAGTTCTCCGCCCGCTGGATGAACTGGAAATATCTGGCCGGAGTAGCCTGAGCTCCTCAGGGCTCGGACTGCTTGATGGCCACGTTTAGTCGGATCAGAGGATGCGCCTACAACCGCCACGGATGTCGGGCAGAGGAGGCGTTCAAGCGGCGAGGACATCACTCTCCCCTGAATCTCGGCTCACGCTTTTCGTGAAAGGCCGCAAGGCCTTCCGCCCAGTCGGTGCTATTCATGCAGGCCAACAGAGCGTCGCTCTCCAGGTCCAGCACATCATCCAACGACAGTTGGCCAGCCTGACTCAACAATGCCTTGGCCCTCGCGACTGAAATCGGGGCCCTGGCTGCAGCTTCCCGAGCAAACGTCTTAGCCGTCTCCAGAACCTCAGACGCCGGGACTGCTCGGTTAACCAGGCCTGCTTCAAATGCCTCCCGACCCGTAAGCATCGGACAGAGAAAGAGGAGCTCGTTAGTCCTACCACGTCCGACTCGCTGGAGGAGCCCGCGAGTAACGCCACCACCCACGAACGTTCCTAAACCGAGCTCAGGGAATCGATACTTCGCATCTTCGCTCACTACCGATAAATCACAGGCGATCAATAATTCGAAGCCGGCACCGATAGCATGGCCAGTTGCGGCAGCCACCACGATTTTCGGAATGGTCTGGATTCGTCGATTGACGGTTTGCGCTGCCTCTACATAGACCTTGCGTGCATCCTCACCACCTGTGCCTCGGGCATGAGCATCGAGGTCGGCACCTACACAGAAAGCCCTCTCAGATCCCGTGATAATGAGAGCGCGAACATCAGGGTCTCCTGCATGCTTCGACAGCTCCCGGTCCAGGGCACGGTAAAGATCCAGACTGACCGCGTTCATCCGCTCGGGCCGGTTCAGCTGAAGTGTGACGACGAAGCCGTCTCGTGAGACAAGAACTGGCGAGTCAGACAAGTGATCGTCCATCAGCGTATCCGTATCCGATTCTGAGAAGTCACCAGCGTCTATCGAAAAATGTGACTGGTCAACTTCTCCTTCTGATGGTACGGGAGCAACTGAGTCACCTGGTATGCGATCGTTGTGGACACAAAAAGCCCCATCCAGTCGAGAGACGGGATGGGGCCAGATGAGAAGTCGGCAGCGACCTACTCTCCCACGGCGAAGCCGCAGTACCATTGGCGCTGAGGGGCTTGCGAGAGCCACCGACATCATTGTCACATCCGCAGTTCAGACATCCGGTGGACCGGTATAGTGGTCACACGGGATCCATGAGATACGGATCAAAGACGAGGAAGGGAAAAGGGAGTGTGAATAGTGCTTTGGATTGCAGTTGTGAGATGGAGTCTATCAGTAAAGAGTATGATC
>JBDHMQ010000008.1:0-27738 GCA_039656095.1 Gemmatimonadota bacterium
TCGACTTGGCGCTGAGGGAATCGGTTTGTTCCGGACGGAGTTTCTTGTCATCGGCCACCGGGAAATTCCAACAGAGGAAGAGCAGTTCCAGGCGTATCGCTCTGCTCTCGAGGCATTTCCGGGTCACGATGTCACGCTGCGTACATTTGATATCGGCGGAGACAAATTCCCGTTGTTTCTTTCGATGCCGACAGAAGAGAATCCGTATCTTGGCTGGCGGGCGATCAGGGTCTGCCTCGATATGCCGGAGCTGTTCGTCAATCAGTTGCGGGCAGCGGTGCGGGCGTCGCGATATGGATCGATGCGAATCCTTCTGCCCTTCATCACGTCAATCGATGAAGTCGAGCAGACCCTGCAACTGCTTGACAATGTTTATGAATCGCTGGGTGCCGATGCGCCTGATACGCGGTTGCCCTTCGGTATCATGATTGAGACACCGGCGGCGCTCGAGCAGGTTGAGCAACTGGCTCCGCTGGTCGATTTCCTGAGCCTCGGAACAAATGATCTAACGCAGTATGTTCTCGCGGCTGATCGCGGAAATGCCAGGCTGGCGGGGTTGTTTGATGCGGCCCATCCAGCGCTGATTGGCATGTATCGGCGCCTCGTGGCCTCGGCTACCGAGCATGAACTTGAAGTCAGTGTATGTGGAGAATTGGCGGGCGAGCCCGTCGGGATGGCGCTGTTGATTGGTCTCGGATATACGAGGTTCAGCGTTTCTGTCTCTGCATTGGCCGAGCAGCGGGAGATGGCACGTGCGGTGTGTGCTGCAGATCTCGCCGCCCTTGTATCGGCGGCTCATTGGCAGGATGCAGTTTCATGCCGGGCTGAGATTGGTCAGTATTTGGAGCAGACAGGTGTGTCTGTGGGAAACGGACAACGCTTGTCGGGTGAATAGGGGAGGGGTAGGTTGGCCGGCTTCTCAAGCAAGGAATGTGGAGACGAGTGAGTAACAGCTATTTGTTTACTTCGGAGTCAGTGTCTGAGGGACATCCGGACAAGGTCGCCGACCAGATATCGGATGCCGTACTCGACGCAGTGCTTACCGCTGATCCTCGCAGTTTCGTGGCCTGCGAGACGCTCGTCGCAAAGAACGCCTGCGTATTGGCCGGCGAAATCGGGTGGGTGGAAGAGCCTGCGGACATCGACTATGAAGACATCGCGAGAGAGACGATCCGGCGAATCGGCTACGATCAACCGGGATTGGGATTCGAAGCTGATACGTGCGCCTTCACGCAACTGCTGCACGACCAGTCGGCGGATATCAGAATGGGTGTCGAAGTCGGCGGTGCCGGTGATCAGGGAATGATGTTCGGCTACGCTACTGATGAGACCAGCAGCTATATGCCGCTACCGATCTCCCTGGCGCATAACCTCACACGTCGTCTCGCAGAAGTCAGGCACTCTGGTGAACTTCCCTGGCTGCGGCCTGACGGAAAGGCCCAGGTGACGGTGCGGTACGTCGATGGGCGACCCGCGGAGATCACGACGGTAGTTCTGTCGGCTCAGCACGACGATGAAGTCGAAGCGCTGGAGGATCAGTTGGCATCCGCCGTAATTATTCCCGCCCTGCCGCCGGAACTGTTCGACCCGGCCACCACTCGATTCCATATCAATCCGACCGGCCGCTTCGTAACAGGCGGACCATTCGGAGACGCGGGAGTCACCGGCCGAAAGATCATCGTGGATACGTATGGAGGATTTGGTAGCCACGGTGGAGGCGCGTTCAGCGGGAAGGATCCGTCGAAAGTCGATCGCAGTGCGTGTTACGCGGCCCGGTGGGTCGCCAAGAATCTCGTCGCTGCCGGTTTGGCAAACAGGATTCAGGTCCAGGTTGCTTATGCAATCGGCGTTGCTGAACCCGTGTCCATCATGGTCGAGTCGTTCGGGACAGGAAAACACGGTGACGATCGTCTTGAGGCAGCAGTCAGACAGATATTCGATCTGACACCGACGGGCATCATTAATGCCCTGGGTCTGCGTCGGCCAATTTACAGCCGAACCGCTGCGTACGGTCATTTCGGACGCGAGCCAGAGGCGGACGGGGGCTTCAGTTGGGAACGAATCGACAGGGTAGATGACTTGCGGACTGCCGTCGGCGAATGACCGGCGTCAGTGGAACGAACGATTTGAGCGGGGACATATAAAGCATGAATTCGACGACGAGCGCATCACACATCGCAGACCACTCCCTGGCCTCATCCGGCGGTCGCCGGGTGGAATGGGCGGAGAGGTTTATGCCGGTTCTGCGTCTGATCCGCGAACGGTTTGAGCAGGAACGCCCGCTGGAAGGCGTGCGCGTGTCTGCCTGTCTGCACGTAACGACTGAGACAGCAAATCTGATGAGGACGCTCAAAGCCGGCGGTGCAGAGGTGTTGTTATGCGCCTCGAATCCGCTGTCGACACAGGATGACGTAGCGGCCTGGCTGGTTGAAGATCTCGGGATCGAAGTACATGCCATATGTGGCGAGGACAATGATACCTACTACCGTCACATTAAGGCCGCCTTGGCCCATCGACCCACCGTCACGATGGACGACGGCGCCGATCTCGTAGGTGCGTTGCACATGATCGCGTTGGATCGGCTCGATGATCTGGCACCGCCGGTTCAAGAATGGGCTGCGGGCCTGGGGGCTGAGGAACGTAAGACGTTGCTTTCGGACCTCGTGGGCAGCACAGAGGAGACGACGACTGGGATTATCCGGTTGCGCGCGATGGCCGCTGATGGTGTTCTCCAGTTTCCTGTCATGTCCGTCAACGACAGCCTGACCAAGCATTTGTTTGACAATCGATATGGTACCGGGCAATCCACCCTCGATGGTGTTATCCGGGCGACAAACATTCTCCTCGCCGGTTCCACAGTCGTAGTTGCCGGATACGGATGGTGCGGACGAGGCGTTGCATTCCGCGCTCGAGGGGCGGGTGCAAAAGTTATCGTCACGGAGGTCAGTCCTGTCGTGGCACTGGAAGCCACGATGGACGGTTTCCCAGTGATGCCGATGGGAGCAGCGGCCCCGGTTGGTGACTTGTTTCTCACACTGACGGGCAACACCAGCGTCATAAGGGAGGAGCACTTTCGGGCCATGAAAGACGGAGCGATCGTTGCCAATTCCGGTCACTTCGATGTCGAGATCAACGTGAAGCGGCTGTGTGAGATAGCAGACGGTCCGTGTGTCGAGGTGAGGTCGCAGGTAGATGAGTACCAGATTGACGGGAAGCGGATCGAGATCCTGGCCCAGGGTCGGCTGATCAATCTCGCTGCGGCCGAGGGACACCCGGCGGCGGTCATGGACATGTCCTTCGCCAATCAGGCCCTTGCTGCAGAGTATCTGCTTGGTGACGAGGGCCGTGATCTAGGGTCAGATGTGCATCGCGTCCCAGCAGAAATGGACCAGGAGATCGCCCGTCTGAAGCTTGTGGCAATGGGCATCGAGATGGACGTCCTTACCGCGGAGCAGGAGCATTACCTGGCCTCCTGGGACGTAGGTACCTGATCGGAAGCCATGATGAGTGAGGATCAGGAAAGCTCGGTAGATAGCGGCCTTACGCGAGTCGAGGTGGCGAGTCTTGGTCTCGACAAAGCCTCGGGAACTCCGGTTGTAATACTGAAAGAGACGGGCGGCGAGCGCATCCTCCCGATCTGGATTGGTCCTGGTGAAGCCAGTGCCATCGCCATGGTATTGGCGGGCATCGAGTTTTCGCGTCCTCTGACGCACGATCTGTTACATGCGGTCGTCGGGGAGATGGGCGGGGAAATCCTGCGTGTCCAGATTCATCGTGTCGTCGATAACACCTACTACGCATCTCTGGTCGTGCAGCGGGCGGCTGGAATTGTAGCAGTAGATTCCCGCCCCAGTGACAGCGTGGCCTTGGCCCTCCGTGCATCTGCACCAATTTTCGTTTTGGATGAGCTCCTGGATACGATACCGATGGACATCCAACCGGGACCTGAGGATAAGGCGTCGTGGGCATCGGGTGGTGAGGACGTAATCCCTAAACGCGACCCCGGACCAACGGGTGGCACGGCAGATCCGGGCGCACTGAGGGACTACCTGAAGAGTCTCGATCCGCAGGATTTTGGGCGATTCGAGCCTTGAAGCGTCTACTGCAGTGTTCGGCGTTCCTGGTGCTTCTTGCCCTCGCGAGCGACGCAGGTCTCCTTCAAGCTCAGAGTCTCCAAGGTCGAGTCGTGTACGGCGTAGACTCTTCAGCAGTCGCAGGCGTAAGGGTAGAACTGCACAGGGTGACGGCCACGGCCGGAGCTGTAGTAGATTCTACGATCAGTCTGGCAGACGGATCGTTTCAGTTTGGTCTGGAGGACGGAACGGGATCGGATGCCTTGTGGTTGGCCGCGGCCAGGCACCGAGGGATCCTCTATTTCGGGCCAGCCCGTCACGCCGGGCAGACCCTGGACGGCGAGTACGAAGTTCTGGTTTACGACTCCGTCACCGTCACCACACCTCCGTCAGATTTGCGGGTTGGTATTCGACATCTCGTGATTACGGCAGGTTCAGCTGGTGGATTCGAGATAGCTGAGGTGTTCGACGTACTCGGCTCTGCCGAACTCACGTTGGTCCCGGTTCCGGATACGCTGGCAATATGGTCAACTTCATACCCTGCCTCGGCAGTCGACCCAAGGGCGATCGAGGGTGGCGTCGAGCCGGCGGCTGTGACATTCGAATCCGGTCAGGTCGTCCTCCGATCGATGATCTCACCGTTGGGAGCACGAGTGACGTTTGTGTACACGACTCGTTCGCCTGAGTTGGAAATTCGAATTGACCATCCAACAGATCGAGTAGAAGTCGTCGTCGCAGGCCTCGACGTTGAAGTCACAGGCGCGTCTCCAGCGGCATCGTCAGTTACAGGTGGAGAGACCGTTTTGCGCTTTACGGCCGAGGATCTCCTGCCAGGAGCGACGGTGCGGGTGGCAGCAGCCGAGCGGCCAGGCCCCGGGCGCCAGGCGCTGGTCTGGGCGCTGATCGGTATCGGTCTCTTGCTGGCCGCGGGAATTCTGTGGATGACCGGTCATCGAGCCAGTGATCGGTTGCGTCCCCCTCCTGCCTCCCGGTAGACTTCACCTACAACGAGGGTGGAGTGTCCGGAAGTCGGTGTGAATCCGACGCGGCCCCGCCACTGTAAGAGGTCACGAAAGTGACCTCAAGCCAGGAGACGTGCTTGCCCTCGCCCATTGCAACTCTTCGCGGGAGGAGTGTGGGCGGATCGAGCGCGAGTTTTGGCCGACCCCACTTTCTTTCCGGAAAGGACGGGGTCTTTTTGTTGGGTGGCATTTCGCACTTCCGTGCTTTGATTACGACTGGCGCATTCCTTCTTGTGGCCGGCCCGGCAGTACTCCCGGCCCAGATTACCATCGAAGATGACCTCGGCCGTGCCGTGCGGTTTTCGGAGTCGCCATGCCGAATCGTTTCGTTGATTCCTGCTGTGACAGAAATCTTGTTTGCGCTTGGCGCGGAAGAATGTCTGGTCGGCCGTTCGATGTACGATGACTACCCTGTCGGAGTTCAGTCGATTCCTAATGTCGGGCAGGCCATCGGGGCGGATATCGAGAAGGTGCTCGCGCGCGGTCCAGACCTCGTTATTCTGATTGCCGGATCCGATAATGCGCGCACATTCGAACAATTCGAACGGCTTGGCATCGCATCCCTGGTGTTTCGGCTGAACCGCCTTCCGGATCTCAGACAGACGATTGCACGCATAGGCAGCGTGCTTGAACGCGAGTATGAAGCGGACTCGCTTTGGAACAACATCGAACGGCAACTTGATACGATCCGGCAGCGCACAAGCGAGCTTACCACTCCGATCGTCTACTATGACATCGCGTATCCGCCGGCGATTACCATAGGAGCCGGCAGTTATCTCGATTCACTCATCGTAATCGCCGGTGGGCGCAATGCGTTTCACGGTGTCGCGTCTCCATCTCCAACAGTGTCGCTCGAAGCCATCGTATTGCGGAACCCCGACATCATCGTACACCCGGTCAGCAAGGTCTGGGGCGGAGCGGCTCATCCTGGTGAGAGACCGCTATGGAGAGGGCTACGGGCAGTCGCCAACGGTCAGGTGCGTGAAGTGGATGCGGACTTGCTCCATCGGCTCGGACCCAGGGTGGGTAAAGCGGCGGAGCATCTGGCTGAGGCACTGCATCCAGAGCTGGTAGAAGAGATTCCTTGAACAGCCGGACGCCCTACGTCGTGCTTGTAGCGTTCGTACTCATGGCCGTCATTACCGGTCTGGTGAGTGGGCCGGCAGGTCTGGGGCTTGCTGACCTGGTCGGTGTGCTCCAGGGCGGGGGGGACCCGCAGACAAGACTGATACTCCTGGAGATCAGGGCGCCACGCGTGGTCGCCGCATTGTTGATCGGCGCTGCGCTCGGGCTCTCCGGAGGCCTGTTCCAGGCACTGCTACGAAATCCGCTGGCCGAACCGTACCTGCTTGGTGTGTCCTCTGGTGCAGCTCTTGGAGCGGTTCTGGCCCTGGTGACCGGGATCGCCGCCGCAAATGGGGCTATCCTACCGCTAGCCGCGCTGGTTGGTAGTCTGGCCGCAATTGGATTGGTGTTTCGGGTTGCACGGGTCGCTGGCGCAATGGATACACGGGTGTTGATCCTGGCTGGTGTGGTGACAAGCGCGTTCCTCAGTGCCTGCATCACATTGTTGTTGGTCCTGGGGCCGGCGGAGGCCTTGCGTTCGGCGTACTTCTGGACGCTTGGGAGCCTGTCCGGTGTGTCGTGGGGCATGAACCTGATTCTCGCTGTGTACACCTTGCCAGCGACATTCTTCGCCTTCCGGCTGGCCCGGGATCTCAACGCGCTGTCGCTTGGTGAAGAAGCGGCGTCCGCATTGGGAACGGACGTAGAACGGGCGAAGCGAGCAGCGTTCGTGATCGGCAGTCTGCTAGCGGCAGTAACCGTTGCCGCTGCTGGGATCATCGGCTTTGTCGGCCTCGTCGTACCTCATGGCGTGCGATTGCTATGGGGTGGAGATCATCGGCGTCTGCTGCCGATGTCCTGTCTGGCAGGTGGGGGAATCCTGGCATTCGCTGACGCGGCGGCACGGGGTCCATGGGGGCCTGTCGAGATACCCATTGGCGTGGTGACGGCGCTTGTGGGCGTGCCGTTCTTCCTCGTACTGCTCCGGCGAGGAATGACACAGTGACACTCAGGCTCGATGGTGTGTCTGTTACGTATCCGGGAAGCACGACCGCGGCTCTGGATGGCATAGACCTCGCATTCGAGCCGGGAACGCATACGGCTATACTCGGACCCAACGGGGCGGGGAAGAGCACACTGCTCAGGGTGCTCGCTGGCCTGCTGGAGTGTGATTCGGGCGAGGCCACCCTCGATGGACAGAATGCCAGAACCTGGAAGCGTCGCGAGTTTGCACGGCGCCTGGCGTTCGTATCATCTGCCGAGGAGAGTGCCTTTCCGACTCGGGTGACGGACTATGTGGCCCTCGGAAGGAATCCGTACCTCGATGGTTGGCGCGCACCGTCCCTTAATGATCAGGCTGCCGTGATGCAGGCCCTGGAGCATACCGATCTGGTTCTCCTCGCAGATCGATATGTGGGAAGCCTGTCGGCCGGAGAACTGCAGCGTGCCCGAATCGCAAGGGCGCTGGCCCAGCAGCCGGAGATACTTCTGCTGGATGAACCGACTGCGCATCTTGACCTCGGTCATGAACTGGCGGCCTTTGAGTTGCTCGCACAACTGGCCCGAGAACTGTCGCTTACGATAGTTAGTGTAACCCACAACTTGAACATGGCGAGTCGATTCTGCGGTCGTGTCGTATTGATCGCGGGTGGTCGTGTCGTGGCGGACGGTCCACCCGAGTCGGTGCTGACCCCTGAGAACATTGCCCGAGCGTTCGAGTGGCCCGTAGAGACCCTCGCGCAGCCGGGACTTGGTATCGTGGCCCTGCCTGTGTCTCGCGCCGACGGGTAGAGTGAGCTGTGAATCGAGCGCCTAGGTTGTGATTGCCGGTATACGGGGGCCCGCATAGCTTGGCCGGGTGCCGATCGTCACCACCCGCTGCGTGGTTCTCCAGGTCCACCGCTACAGCGACACGAGCAAGATACTCCGCCTTCTTACGCGCACGCATGGATCGCTCAGCGTGATCGCTCGTGGTGCTCTGCGTCCCAAGAATCGCCTGTCTGGATTGCTGGAGCCGTTCGTCGAAGGTCGGGCGACATTCTACCTGAAGCGAAACCGCGACCTGCATACCCTGTCAGATTTCGAATTGATTCGCGAACGGCAGGCGCTGGGCCTGGATATGATTCGGTTCGCGGGGGCGTCTGTACTCTGCGAACTCATCCTGCGCCTTGCTCCGAGGGAGCCGGACGAACAGTTGTACAACACTCTGGTTGCCGGCTTGGATGAGCTCCTGGAATCGGGGCCTGACGAAGCCGAAGGACTGGCCGCGGCTCGCATCTGGCATCTTGTGGCTCTGCTGGGATTCGCTCCGTCTGTCGAAGCGTGTGTCGACTGCGGCCGTCCGCCCGGACCTGGTGAACAAGCCCGATTCGATGTTCGCGCCGGCGGGCTGAGATGCTCTACCTGTCCGTCGGTGGGTACGCTGCTTGCTCCCGGCGAGGTGGTGGATCTCAGGGCGCTTGTCGGAGGAGATTCGTCCATTCGCCCATCACCCGGACAACTCGCGCTGCTCGCGGACTTCATCAGGTATCATGCCTCGGAGGGATACCGCATCAAGTCACTCGATTACCTGGTCGCCACAGACAGATGAAGTCCCTCGTCGTCGGCACGGCCGGACATGTGGATCACGGTAAGACTACTCTGGTCAAAGCCCTCACTGGCATCGATACTGATCGATTTCAGGAGGAAAAGGACCGGGGGCTGACCATCGATATCGGATTTGCCCACCTCGATCTGTCGCCGGATTTGCGCGCCGGAATCATAGACGTACCCGGGCATCACGATTTTCTCACCAACATGTTGGCTGGCTCCACCGGTATTGATGCGGTACTGCTGGTAGTCGCCGCGCATGAGGGCCCCATGCCCCAGACCCGCGAACATCTCCAGATAGCCTCTCTGCTGGGACTGGATGCTGGCGTGATAGCCCTGACACATGTGGATCGGGTGGATGCTGAGTTCGCAGAGCTTGCAGGCGCCACGGCAGCAGAGGAAGTGCGTGAACTCATCGGATGCGACTGGCCGGTCGTGCCGGTCGATGCCATCCGGGGCACCGGACTGGATGCGTTGCGCGGGGAGTTGCTTCGGCTGGCGGAGCGTCTCCCGGAGCCATCAGACGATCCTGTCTTCCGTCTACCGATTGATCGATCGTTTACGATTGCGGGTGCTGGAACCGTTGTGACCGGAACGATCTGGAGCGGGCAGGTAGCAGTCGGTAGTCGAGTCCGCATTCTACCGGCCGGACATGAGGCTCGGGTCAGGTCACTCCAAGTGCACAGCGAAGAGCGCAAGCAGGTCGGTCCGCGGCAGCGGTGCGCCGCCAGTCTTGTTGGGATTTCCCGACACCAGGTAGTGCGTGGAGACACTCTGGTCACGGATGCTTCATGGAGGCCGACAGTACGGCTGGGTGTCTCGCTGCAGCTGCTTAAGGACGGCACCCGTCCCGTTGAACATGGACAGCGCCTTCGTCTGTTCATGGGCACTGGAGAAGTGATGGCCCGTGTAGACTTGTCGCATGAGCGTCCCCTTGAGCCTGGTGACGACGGAGCGGCTGTTCTCGAGTGCGAAACCCCGGTCGTGGCTCGGGTCGGGGACCCTTTCATCATCCGGTTCTATTCTCCTGTGGAATTGCTCGGGGGTGGACGCGTGGCGGAGGTGGATCCGCCTCGCCACTGGCGGGATCGGGTGGAGGACTGGGCTGGCTGTCTCTCTAACGAGGCACAGGAGTCGACTGAGGCGGCTGTGCGGCTTGCCGCAGCGAGTGGAATTGCCGACGCGGAACTGCGTCTGGCAACGCCGCACCTAGTTGCTGCAGAGCTACCGTCGGAGTGGGGTGCGATTCGAATCGGGAATCGATGGTTCGATCCCGCGCAGCTTGACCGGATGTCAGGGGCGTTACTCGCGTGGATGGAACAGGCGCACGACGATTCACCATTGGAATCTGGTCTTGCCTTGCAGTCGCTGCGGGCGGCTGGTGGCCGGGATGCTGCACCGCAGCTCATCGAGGCGGCAATAGAGACAATGGCTGATTGCGGGGATATCGTAATCGATGGGCCAAGCGTTCATCTTGCCGGGCACCGCGTCGAGCTCAGCCCTCACCAGCAGGCGACGCAGGACGAGTTGATCGAAGCCATTTCCGCCGGCGGATTCATGCCGCCGTCACCAGCCGACCTTGCAGAAATAAGCGCCGGACCACGAGCACTGGTCAACGACCTGCTTAAGCTACTCGTTGAAGACCGCGTGCTCATTCAACTGACGCCGGACCTCCTGCTGACGGCTTCTGCCGAACAGGAGTTGCGTGACAGGGTGCTGGGGGTTCTGACAGAGACGGAGTGTCCGGCTCCGTCAGCGTTTCGCGAAGCACTAGGGGTGACGCGTCGCTATTTGATTCCGATGCTTGAATACCTCGACGGCATAGGCTGGACGGAGCGCTCCACCGCTGGTCGAATTCCCGGATCATTGGCCCGGGAAGCTCTCAAAGACGGCACGGCAGAAGTAGAGTAAATCTCCACGACCGGAGCCTGAATCAGGATCAGGTCGCCTTTTCTTCGAGCAGACTCAAGAATTCTTCAACCGTATCGAGTTCGGAGATCCGGGCTATCGACTCAGGGTCTTTGCAGAACTGCGCGATCTTTCCCAGTACCGGCAGGTACTGCGGATTCGTGACCTCCAGGGGTGGCGCGACGATCAGGAAAAAGTGACTCACCGGTTCACCATCCAATGCATCAAATGCGAGCCCATCCAGTTTGCGACCAAATGCCACCCTGAGCCGCTTCACCACCAGAGATCGGCAATGGGGAATCGCTACGCCCCCACCAAATCCTGTGGAGCCAAGGTGCTCTCGACGCTTCAACATCTTGATGAGAATGCCTTCAGATTTTTCATCGAGGCTCAGTAGCGAAACCAGCTCGCTGAGAACCTCGTCCTTCGACTTTGCCTGTAGATTCAACTCCACCGCATCGGCGGAGAAAAAGTCCCGCAGCTTCATATCTATCGCCTTCCGGAGACGAACGGCCGCAATTGACGACCGATGATTCTGATTGACCGACGAATCAATTAACATACCGGATGTCCGGAAAGGCTGTCAAAGCGGCGGCTGAACTCAGCCGGAGTGCCAATTTGACGGAACAGGTGCAGGGTGATTAGTGTTCTAACCGCCCGATCGTGGGGCCGCAGAGCGGTCCCGTTTTTGCGCTGGATGTATGGATGAGGCGGGGTATCTGCCGAATGCTGCTTGATAACTGGGGGTGAATCAGATTCGACGTGTACGTGGAATCCATGGAAGCGTGCCGAGGTTCCGGACCTCGTAAAATACCGGAAAACCTAGAATTGCCAACGATAACCTGGCTTTGGCCGCGTAACTAACACGTGACCCGTCCGCCGTTTTGCCCGCCCGAGGCGGGGCGGTTGGGCGTCAATAATTCGGGCTAGTCCGGCGCGGTTGTCACTGCCGTGTTGGATAAAATGGGCGGAAGCCCAGGTGACTGGCTGGTTGCGGGCCGTTGAGGAGCCCAGCTTCCAGTGAGACAAAATCCTCTAATACGCACGTAGAAGCCACGGAAGAAGTGTGCTCGGACCCGGGTGCGATTCCCGGCACCTCCATCACATAATCCGCGAAGCAACCCACAATCTGAGGTTGCGGCGCGGTCTTTTTTGTATTGGTTTTTGGAGAAGCGCTGTGTTAGAAGCTCTGAAGAACAAGCTGTCAGAAGAGGCAGAAGCTCTGCTTCACGAACTGAATGTGACGCTGCCCGATGACATCGAGCGGGCCGTCGCCCAGGGTGATCTACGCGAAAATTCCGAGTATACCGCTGCGCTGGAGCGGCAGCAGTTCGTCCGGGCCAAGCTGAATCACATTTCACGACGGCTGTCGGAAATTTCCGAGGTGGATCTGGATAACATCCCGGAGGATCGAATTGGATTCGGTTCGAAGATCGAGGTGCGAGATCTCGATGACGGTGAGACGGAAGAGTACACCCTGGCGTTCGGTGACATGATCAACCTTGAGAATTCAGAAATCTCGATGGCGTCACCGATTGGGAAGGCGTTGCTCGGACGTAGAACAGGAGACGTCGTGGAAATTTCGCTCCCTGGAGGCATTCTTTCCTACGAAGTCGTCAGTTTCCAGACCCTGCACCAGTTTGGTGGCATCAAGAAGGTCACCTAGAAAACGGATACGTCGGGTACGTAGCCTTCGGGATTCTCACGTACCGCGTCGAGCAGGGAACCGAAGTCGACCATTGTCTTCAGCAATTCTTCGTACAAACCGGGGTCGGTAAACAGGCGGCCCATGGTTCCTTCGCCCGATTCCAGACTCGCCAGCAGACTGTCCGTCCGTGCGACGCTGCCCAACAGTGCGGAATAGAGCGAGTCTGTTGTCAGCAACTGTCCCAGACTTCCATCGCCGCGGGCGACCCCCGCCGCGACGCTGTCCAGACTGGCGATCGTCGACCGGAGCGACAGATAGAGGGAGTCGTCCTCAAGCATTTTCATGACCGGGCCGTCAGAGTCGGCTGCCGCAGCGACCAGCGTATCCATCGAGCCGGCAAGGCTGACAAGCCGATCGTACAGGGCCGCATCCGTAACCAGTCGTCCAATGGTCCCTTCACCCTCAAGCACACCCCGCGTCAAATCGGCCAGGTTTCCAGTAATCTCAACGAGGTCGCTCACAGCCTCTGAGCCTTCGGCAATCAATGCGTCAAAGTCTACCGATGAGGCAGCCTGAACGGTGTCCCCGTCCTGAAGGATCCTCGCGCCGGCCGAACCGGGCCGGATGTCGATCAACCTGTCACCGAGCAGTCCTTGCGTCCGCACCTGCGCACGGGAGTCCTCGCGAATTTGAGCTTGAACCGCGACATCCACTTTGAGCCAGAGTGCGACGGCCAGTCCGCCATCCGGTCGGTCTTCGGGAAGGATCAGCACCACACGATCGACCTGTCCGACCGCCTGTCCCGCCAATTGGACCTCGGCACCCGGCACAAGCCCCGCCGCAGAGCGAACGAGCGTAACGAGTTGGTAACGCTCGCCAAATACATTGCCCGTGCGACCGATCAGCACGAGTGCCGTGGCTCCCATCGCAAGGCCGATAATCAGAAAGATGCCGACACGGACCTGTTCCCAGGTCATCGGAGTGCCCCGTCTCAACCGGCCCTCCGGCGATCATCTGCCAGACGCTCAGGCAAGGAATTCTCGCACGTACGGATCTGCTGCCTCCCGCATTTCTGATTCAGTTCCCTCAAATACGATGTCGCCCTCGCACAATAGAGCCAACCGGTCGGCGATGCGGAAGGCCGACTCGAGATCATGGGTTACCACCATGGAGGTCACACCAAGATCGCGCTGAAGTTTGAGAATCAGCTCGTCAATCGTGCGCGTCGTGATCGGATCCAGGCCACTGGTCGGCTCATCATACAGCAAGATGCAGGGCTCATGAATCAGGGCCCGCGCAACACCCACGCGCTTCTTCATTCCACCGCTGAGTTCAGAGGGCAGTAACGTCATGACCTCAGTCGGGTTGAGATCAACGACCTCAAGCAGGTGCGCAACACGCTCGGCGATCTCGGATTCCGGCAGATCCGTGTGCTCGAACAGGTAGAACCCGACGTTGTCCAGTACGGTCAATGAGTCGAACAGGGCAGCCCCCTGGAATACCATTCCCATGTCACGCCGCATTTCGAGCACGTTCGCGTAGGAAGAACTCGACATGTCGCGTCCCCTGACAAGAACCTCTCCCTCGTCCGGCTGAATGAGCCCCAGTATGAGGCGGAGAACCGTGGACTTGCCGGCTCCGCTGCCTCCCAGAACGCACACGGTTTCCCGCTCGTTCACAACGAGATCTATGCCGTTGAGCACGACCCGATCCCCGAATGCCAGGCGTACGCCGCGCAATTCGATAATGGGCGTCATTCGATCAGCAGGGCGATGAGGATCTGGGTCAGAAAATAATCGGTGGCGAGGATAAGAATCGACGATGCGACTACTGATCCGGTGGCTGCTCTTCCAACGCCCTCAGTTCCACCCTCCGTGCGCATCCCATAATAACATGCGGTCAACGCTATGATGGCTCCGAAAAACAGCGGCTTGACCATCCCCATGACAAAGTCGACAGGGATAAACGTGAGAAGGAATCCGTTGTGGGCGAGCGACTCATACACCGACCGCATGTAGAGTTCTGGTGTAAGGCCGAGTTTGACGACGGATATCAACAGTCCGCCGAGAATCGCTATGATATCGGTAACGATGGTAAGCAGCGGAAGGGCGATGAGACACGCGACGAAGCGGGGGACGACCAGTTTCCGCACGGGGTCCACGCCCATGGTCTGAAGCGCGTCGATTTGCTCCGTGACCCGCATGGCGCCGAGTTCTGCGGCGATTCCAGAACCAGCCCGCCCGCTCACCATCAGAGCCGTCAGCACGGGTCCCAGTTCCCGCACGGCGCTCGCGCCGACCAGACGGCCGATATAGATCGTCGCACCAAAGCGCTCCATTTCGACGGCAGATTGGAGCGCGAGTACCATTCCGGTAAACAGGCCGGTGAGGAAGACGATTCCAAGCGAGCCGACACCGATCGAGTCGAGTTGGACGATGGTGTCACGTGCGTAGAAGGGCCTTGTTACGAGGCCTTTGAGTGCGCGTCCGCTAAGCGCGGCGTAAGCCTGTACATGCCAGGCGAGCAGACGAACTCTGTCAGCCGGGTAGGAGGCGACAGAGGCCAGGCCACTGAGAATCTTCATTCCAGCAGGTTCGTTCCGACCGTTTTGACTCTGTTCGGTTTCAGCACTAAGTTGCCCATATCTAGGACGTTCCGATCGCCAAGCGCTTGTTCCGGCAACGCGTTACAGCGCTTGCAGGTCGGCAGATTCAGGTTACCCGCGATCCAGATCTACCGCAAGGCAAACGTGTCGAGTCAGTTCTCTTACCCCGACCTCGAATCATCCCGCACCGTGTTCCAACGAGCGGCGGGTGGACACGCGCTGGTTATCGGCGATTCAATGCTCGATCGGTATGTCTCCGGATCGGTTGACCGTATATCGCCAGAGGCTCCAGTACCAGTGGTCAGGGTCGAGAGTGAGCGTCTGGCCCTGGGGGGAGCCGCGAACGTTGCCGCCGGTATAGCAGCCCTGGGGCTTTCCTGCCGCCTGATTACGACGGTTGGTGACGATTCTGCCAGCGAGTCCCTGCGAACTTCTCTTCAGGATGCCGGCATTTCGGCAGATGACCTTGTCGTCACGCCGGGCCGGCCTACTACACAGAAGACCCGTGTCCTGGCCCGTCATCAGCAGATGCTGCGGATAGACAGCGAGTCCGGCGCACCGCTGAGTTCGGCCGCGATGGAAGCGATGATTGAGCGGGCTGAAGAGGCTCTGAAATCGACGAGCGTGCTGGTGTTTCAGGATTACGATAAGGGTGTCATCAGTAGCAAGTTGACCCGCCGTCTTCTGGATCGTGCTGTTGAGCTTGGGGTTCCGACCGTTGTAGATCCCAAGCTACGACATTTTTTCGATTTCCAGGGTGCGCTCGTAATCAAGCCCAACATCCGTGAGCTCGCGGCGGCTCTTGGGGTTGAACCGACCGCCATTGAAGCGACAGACCTCGGTCCGATTTTGGAACGTCTCGGGACCCGTAATTTGCTGCTCACGCTAGGCGAAGACGGGATGCTGCTTGTCGGTGCTGAGGTTGACGGGGTTCTGCGTGTCCCATCGCTGGCCCGCGAAGTGTTCGATGTCACCGGAGCTGGAGACACCGTATTGGCAGTAATCGCAACGTGTCTCGTTGGAGAGGCTACGCTTGCAGAGAGTGCAGTACTGGCGACAATCGCGGCGGGCCTTGAGGTTAGCAGGCTGGGTGCCGTACCTGTAACACAAGAAGAGCTGCTCACAGAAATTGCAGGGCGCGACAGGCGTCCGGAACTCCAATAGACAGGCCGAGGAATGCCGACCGATATTGAAATCGCACAACAAGCTCAACTGCGGCCGATCACCGATGTCGCTGCTGAAGTAGGGCTGACGACGGATGATCTCCGACCGTACGGACATCATGTCGCCAAGGTGCGATCGGAAGCGCTCACAGGAAAACCGCTCGACGGAAAAGTCGTGCTTGTCACGGGCATGTCTCCGACGCCGGCTGGTGAAGGCAAGTCGACGGTAGCGGTAGGGCTTGCCCAGGCGCTACGGAGACTCGAGAAGAAAACGATGCTGTGCCTCCGGGAGCCGTCGCTTGGCCCGGTGTTCGGTATCAAGGGCGGTGCGGCGGGTGGCGGGTATTCTCAGGTGTTACCGATGGACGAGATCAACCTGCATTTCACAGGCGATTTCCACGCGATCACGTCTGCACACTCTCTGCTGTCAGCCTGCCTCGACAACAACCTGCAGCGCGGAAATTCGATCGGCGTCGATACCCGGCGCATCAATTGGAAGCGTGCCGTAGACATGAATGACCGGGCGCTCCGGTCATGCGTGATCGGTCTCGGCGGACCGATGGGTGGCGTTCCTCGAGAGGAGAGTTGGTCGATTACCGCCGCCTCGGAAATCATGGCGATCTTCTGCCTCGCCCGTGACCTGCCGGATTTTGAAGAGCGAGTCGGTCAGATCGTCCTCGGTACACGTCCCGATGGTTCGATGGTGAGGGCTGGTGAGCTGAACATCTCAGGGGCCCTGGCGTTGCTCATGAAAGATGCACTGGCGCCAAACCTCGTGCAGACCATTGAGGGTGGCCCGGCACTGATTCACGGTGGACCATTTGCCAACATTGCTCACGGTTGCAATTCACTGATCGCGACCCGGGCCGGAATGGCGCTTGGAGATATCGTCGTTACCGAGGCCGGTTTTGGGTCTGACCTGGGTGCGGAGAAGTTCTTCGACATCAAATGCCGCATGGGAGATCTCAGACCAGAAGCGGCAGTAATCGTTGCGACAATTCGCGCGATGAAGCACCACGAGGCGACGGCGGGAACAGGCAACTCCGGTCCGGCGGGTCTGGGCGCGGGTCTTGAAAATCTACGGGCTCACATCGAAAACGTGAGCCAGTTCGGCGTGCCCCCGGTGGTGGCTGTCAACCAGTTCACTACCGATACCGAAGAGGAAATCGGGGCCGTAGTCGCGCTATGCGAGGAGATGGGCGTACGCGTGGCACCGTGTGATATCTGGGCACGTGGCGGTGAGGGTGGTATCCAGCTTGCCGAGACAGTGCTTGAGGCGCTGGACAGCGGCGAGGCAGACTTCCGCCCCTTGTATGAACTGGACACGACGATCGAAGAAAAGCTGGAAACGATCGTTCGGAAAGTCTACGGTGGAAACGGGGTCGCATTCAGCCCGTTGGCGAAGAAGATGGCCCAGCGTCTTGTCGAGAACGGGATGGGACAGTTGCCCGTTTGTATCGCGAAGACACAGTACTCGTTGAGTGATGATCCCAAGCGCACGGGCCGGGCTACGGACTTCGAAATCACCGTTCGCGAGCTTCGAATTTCCGCGGGGGCAGGGTTTATCGTGGCATTGACGGGTGACGTTATGATCATGCCCGGGCTACCCGCGAAGCCAGCTGCCGAACTGATGAAGGTACACCCAGACGGAACCATCGAAGGATTGTTCTAATGTCCAGAATGCAAGCCATACAGACAGACTCGGCGCCAGGGGCAATCGGTCCCTATTCGCAGGCGATTGCCGTTGCCGGCTTTTTGTTTTCGGCCGGCCAGATCGGGTTGGTTCCGGGAACCGGCGAGATGGCAGGTCCGGATGTCGAGACGCAGGCTCGCCAGGTCTTTGCTAATCTCGAAGCAGTCCTGTCAGCAGCGGGTCTTGGGTTTCGGGACGTGGTGAAGACCACGGTTTTCCTGGCGGACATGGCCGAGTTTGGCGCGGTGAACGCCATTTATGGAGAGCACTTCGTGGAACCCTATCCGGCCCGTTCCACGGTGGCAGTGGCAGCCGCCGGTTTGCCAAAGGGAGCCCGGGTCGAAGTCGACGTAATCGCCAGAATCTCGTGATCAAGCGCCAGGCGCGCGGCGGGGGGGCGGATGACGGCTGGTGTCGTCGACGGTCTTCAAAACCGTTTCAGGGCGTGAGAAACGTCCTGGGTGGGTTCGATTCCCACACGCTCCCGTGGGGTATCGTTGGAATTGTATTCTGCCTGGCTCTCGGATCTCCCACACCTGTAATGGCGCAGGTAGAGGGGGACATTCCATCGGAAGACACGCTCCGATCACCCGTGATCGTAGAGTCAGAGGCGGAAGTCGCCATGCCGGATTCCGCGAACTCGGGTCCTGCTCCGATGGGAGCCTTCTTGCGATCGCTGATCCTGCCCGGATGGGGACAGTTCGCTGCCGATCAGCCCAAGAGAGGTGTGTTCTACGCCACGGCTCAGGTAGCGACGCTGTACATGGTTCTTCGCACACAGCAACGCATCAACCGGGCTGACGAAAACGGCGATGTAGGGCTGGCAGAGTCGCGTCGAGAGCAACGAGAGGACTGGATTGCGCTGGCTGTGTTCTGGTCGCTGGCCAGCGGAGTGGATGCCTGGATTTCTGCACACATGTGGGGCTTCGCGGGTGAGGTGGTACCGCCTCCGGACGGTTCGGTCGGTCTGGCCGTCCAGTATACGATACCGGTCTCTGGATTCTAACTTCGGTTGTGCTCCTGCCAGCGATGCAACTCGACACCGTCCGGACCGACCGTCGCCCAGGTGCAGTGGTTGATCCAATCGCCAGTATTGAGATAGTGGCGTCCCGGGTACACTTCGATCAGCACGGGAATGTGGCAGTGCCCGAGAGCGACCAGCTGAATGGACGAGTCGTTCGCGAGTTTGGCACGGGCAAACGATTCGAGTTGGGTAGCCCGAGGACGGCCGGAGTCCGGGTTGCCTTGCCGGGATTCCGTGTGACTGACGAAGCGCACCAGGAAATCCGCCCAATCAGGATGCAAGTGCCGGAAAGCATAGCTTGCCGGGCGGCTCTGGATGACCCGCTTGAGCATCCGGTAGCCAAAGTCTCCATCGCCGAGTCCGTCGCCATGTGCCAGGAAGGTGGTTCGACCACCGATCTCTGTTACGACCGGTCCGTCGATCAGTTCGATTCCGATCTCATCTGTCAGGAACACTCCACCCCAGGAGTCGTGATTTCCCCCGACGAGGCGGACTCGCACACCGGCGTCGACAAGTTCAGAAAGGGCCCGCAGGGTTCGGAAGTGCCGGCTGAGAACTACCGTCCGGTACTCAAACCAGAAGTCGAACAGGTCGCCGTTGATTACGAGGTCACGAGTCGCTCCGCCAGCGAATGCAAGGAACTCATGAAACGCAGTCTCGCTGGCTTCCGGGGCGGCGCCGAGGTGGGCGTCCGAAACGATCATACTCGCGAACTCACTCATAGCCAGCAGTATACGGAGGTCCGATGATTCCCGGCAGTGTGACGGATGTACGAGTGCGTTACGCCGAGACTGACCAGATGGGGCGGGCCCATCACATGGCATACGTTGCCTGGTTCGAGCTCGCACGTACGGAGTTGATGCGCCACAGTGGAATCTCCTATGCGGACATGGAGAGAAGGGGCGTATTGCTGCCGGTCGTGCGACTGGAGGTGGATTACCTGAAGGGCGTCGAATATGAAGATGTCGTCGACATTCACACGACAGTGGCCGACGTCCGCAGCCGACGCGTTCAGTTCGACTACCGTGTCGTAGCCAGAAAAGGTGGCGTAGTTGTGGCGGAGGCGATGAGCATTCTGATTTGCATGAACAGGGACGGCCGACCCCGGCGACTTCCCGACGATGTACGTGAAATTCTTGCTCGCCTTCAAGCGCTCCGGTAGCTTTGCGCGACGTTGATTAACCTGCGGATGCTCCTGTTACCAGTACTCGGCGGTGTGCTCGTCACGGCCTGTCGAGTCCCGATCGAGACGGGTCCGCCGATCGCGGATCCTACTGTGGTCGTCGAGCGTCTACTCGATAATTCCGGGGCGGCCGGTCCAGCCTTCTTGCAATTCGAGTGGTTTTACGGTGACCGCCGGGGGGACGTCCGGGGAGAAGGTGCGGCGCGCTACAACCCGACTGATAGTCTTCGCCTGGATCTGTTCACCTCCGGTGAAGTGGCCATGGCCGTTGCCATTGCCGGCCGCCAACTGACGAGTAACGGTGGGATCGAAGACGTAGAATTGCCATCTGGACCTCTACTGTTTGCGATGGCTGGATTGTTTCGACCGGAGGCGGATGCGGAATTCGAGGCGTACGAAGCTGGATCGGATACCGTTCTCGTGTACTCCGCGGGGCCTGACCGAAAGCTATACTTTTTTTTGCAGGACGGCCGGTTGGACCGGGTCGAGGAGAGAGAGAAGGGGCGTCTGTTGCGAAGGGTCGAGCTGGCCTGGGCGCCTGGCGCGCGCGACTGGCCTGAAGAAGCTGAGTATCGCGACTTCGGAGAACACAGCAGGGTACGCTGGACGATTGATGAGATTCGAGTTCTGGAGGAGCGCTATTCGAGTGACATCTTTGCGGTTCCGTAGGCCGATTGAGTGGCGAGCGACAGTTCTGCTGCTCCTGCCGACCCTTGCGGCATGTAACTATGGATTCGCGGGTGGTGGCTTGCCCCCGAGCATCAACGACGTGTACGTCACTCCGATCGAGAATCTGACGACGCAATTTGCTCTGACGGAGCCGTTTACGCTGGGCCTTCTGGATGCCGTGCGAGGTCGGTTGGGGGTTCAGTTGGCAGCTCGCGAGAGCGCGGATGCAGAGATCAGGGCCGCACTCACCAGGTACTCTGACCAGGCCTCGAATTTCGCCGGTCGTGAAGATGTCGGTGCTGAAGTGTTTCAGCGCAGAGTGATTATCACCGCACGTGTCGAGATTGTCGATCTTGCCAGCAATGAAATCGTCTGGAGCGGATCAAGTGTGAGTGGTGTAGGGGAATACGAGCCGGACACGGAGTCAGAAGAAATTGGACAGGAGTTGGCGCTCGAGAACCTAATCCAGAAGATCATTGATGGGGCGCAATCTCAATGGTAAGTGCACTGCGACAGAGACGACTGGGTCGCTGGCTGGCCCTGGGCGTCGGCATCTGGTTCCTTGCGGGAGGCTCATTCGGTCCGCAGGCAAGTCATGCGGCTGACGGGGCGGCGCCTGCAACCGCGATTGCTGGTGACGTGGCGGTGCCGACCGACAACCTGCAGGAATCCGCTTCAGCTGATGAGCACGCCGAGGCTGAAGGAGAGGGCCACCTCAAAATCCGCTCAGTATTCTTCGTTCTCATCGCAATACTCGTCATGGGCAAGTTGCTTGGGGAACTGGCCGAGCGACGGGGACAACCGGCTGTACTCGGCGAACTCGTGGCTGGAGTCATTCTGGGAAGCAGCGTGCTCGGCATTATTCCTGACGCTGGCCCCTTGTATGAAATAATACACGTATTCGCTGAGGTCGGTGTTGCGATCCTGCTGTTTGAAATCGGACTCGAAACAGATCTGAAGGAGATGTTCCGGGTTGGGCCCACGGCCATGAGTGTTGCGATGGTAGGCGTGTTTGTCCCCTTCGGTCTCGGGTTTCTCTACTGGTACCTGGCGGATCCGTCGATCGGTGTCCGTCCTGAGGGCATCAGCTTTGCCATCGTCGCAGTGTTCGTGGGAGCGACGCTGACAGCGACTTCTGTCGGGATCACGGCTCGCGTGCTCTCGGATCTTGACCGGATGCACACACCGGAAGCGCGCATCATCATAGGGGCGGCAGTCATTGACGACGTCCTGGGTATCGTAATTCTGGCCGTTGTCTCCGGCCTTGCTGGAGGTGCCGCAGTTACGTTCGGCTACGTTTCAAAAACCTTCGTGTTCGCCGTCGGTTTTCTGATACTCGCCGTCGTGATCGGCAACCGATTCGCGCCTGTTCTGTTCAATTTGGTCGACCGGATGCGCGTGCGAGGGTCACTTCTTGTGGCGGCCTTCTGCTTCGCGCTCGCGATCGCGGCCCTGGCAGACCTCGCTGGATCCGCTTTGATCATCGGAGCATTTGCCGCAGGACTCGTTTTGTCGTCGACGAACCAGTTTGACGCAGTGGTTGAGCGCATCGAGCCGGTTGCCGACGTATTCACGCCCATTTTCTTCGTCGCGGTCGGTGCCCCTGTGAACGTTCAGCTGTTTATTCCGGGGAGCCCGGATTTCAATGCCAGCGTGCTTGTTGTGGGACTGATCCTCACTGTGATCGCGATCGTCGGAAAGCTTGTTTCGGGACTGGCCGTGCGGCGACCAGACACAGACAAGTTGCTGGTTGGCGTGGGCATGGTGCCGCGAGGGGAGGTCGGGCTGATCTTCGCATCCATCGGATTGACGGCCGGGATTTTGTCGAAATCGGTCTATAGCTCGATTCTGATCATGGTGATCCTGTCCACCTTCATTGTGCCGCCAATCTTAAAGATCCTGTTTGCCAGGAAGCCGCCGATGGAGCCGGACGCCGGGCTGATGGGGGGAGAGACGCTGGTTTGACCGGTGCTGCTGACCGCGTATTGGAGCGTTCGGAGCTGCTGAGGCGATTTGGCCGGCCCCGGGACTATCGGCTCGTATTCACGAACGGCGTATTCGATCTTCTTCACGCTGGACACCTGCAATCGCTCGAGCAGGCGCGCGCGTTTGGCGATCGACTTGTGGTAGCTGTCAACTCCGACTCTTCAGTTCGGCGGTTGAAAGGGCCCGACCGGCCCTACCAACCGGCACACGATCGAGCGCTCCTACTTGCGGGACTTCGGGTGGTAGATGCGGTGATCGAGTTCGACGAGGATACGCCGGCCGAGTTACTCGCAGAGCTTCTGCCCGATGTGCTGGTCAAGGGCGCCGATTACGAAGGACGCGAGGTCGCCGGCGGTGAAGCCGTCCGAGCCGCCGGCGGAGAGGTTCGGTTCATTGAACTCGTTCCGGGCGTATCGACGACCGGCCTCGCTAAGCGGATTCGGGGTGGCACGTGAGCGACTACCCACGCGTCCTGCTTGAACTGACCAAGCCACGCATCACGCTGATGGTAATGCTCACATCGGCTGGAGGATATTTCCTGGCCTCCGGCGGCCATCCCGATCCAATATCCATGCTGATCGCGCTAATTGGAATTGCGCTCGTGGCTGGCGGGGCAAGTGGGCTGAATCAGGTAATCGAACGCGACGTCGATGCACTCATGGAGCGCACACGCCGCCGACCGATACCCAGCGGTCGAGTGTCTGTCATGTCCGCGACTGTGTTCACCAGCCTGTTGGCACTTTCCGGTGTGGTTTACCTCGATGTCTTTGTCAATCGACTCACGGCTATCCTGGCCCTGGCTTCGATCGTCAGCTACGTGTTTGTCTACACGCCGTTGAAGCAGGTCTCATCTCTGTCGACGCTCGTGGGCGCGATACCGGGAGCACTTCCGATCATGGGCGGGTGGACAGCGGCACGTCCGGAGCTTGGACCCGGTGCCTGGGCTCTGTTCGGTATCCTGTGTTTCTGGCAGCTTCCGCACTTTATGGCGCTGGCCTGGCTATTCCGGGATGACTATCGACGAGGTGGCTTGAAGATGCTGGGCGTGCTGGATCCGGAAGCAAGGCAGACGCGAGTCCAGGCAGTTCTGTACGCCGTGGCTCTTGTACCGATGAGTCTTCTACCCGTACTAATCGGCTTGTCGGGCGCCGTGTATGGTGTGGCTGCGTTGCTGCTGGGTGGTGCCTACGTTGCTGCATCGGTCCAATTTTTTGTGCGAGCAGACCTTCCGTCGGCGCGGCGTCTATTTCGCGCATCGCTTCTCTATCTGCCGATACTGTTGCTCTTCCTCACCTTTGACCGAGGTCCGTATCCGGGTCCCGTGGTCGACTTTGACGCGGTAGCGGCGGAGGCGGCAGCCCTCATCAAGTGAGTCGGCGGCGAATTCTCCTGGCGAGCCGGAATCCGCACAAGCTGGCGGAAGTGCGGGCCCTTCTGGCCGACATCCCGATCGACATCGTAGCTCCCGATGACCTGGGCATTGACGAAGATCCGGCCGAAGACGCCATTGAGTGCTGGGACGACTTCGCCGCCAATGCTCTGGCCAAGGCCGCATACTTCCGTGCTCACAGCGGGTTTCCCACCCTGGCCGACGATTCCGGACTATGCGTGGATGCCCTGGATGGCGGACCGGGCGTCCATTCACGACGGTTCGCTCCAGCCGACATGCTACGCGGCCAAGGGCAGGATCACGCTAACAACCTCCATCTCTTGAATTTGCTCGACGGCCGGCTGGCAACTGAGCGCGGTGCTCACTTTGCGTGTGCCATGGCACTGCTGGACGACCGAGTTCGGGTCGTGACGTTCGGTCGGATCGATGGATTAATAGCAAATGCAGAGCGAGGTGATGGTGGATTCGGGTACGATCCGCTGTTCATCGTGCCAGAATTTGACCGCACATTTGGTGAGCTGGCACCGACCGTTAAGGCAGAGCTCAGTCATCGCGCCCGTGCTGTCCAGGCGATGTGCAACTGGCTCATATAGCAGGACCATGTGCAAGTCGAATCGTCTGCGTCGTCACTCAGGGTGAAGACACTCGGCCGGATCGAACCGCTTGCAGCCGAAGGGATGATGTGAGTACGGACTGGGCGCACATCTATGAGACCACCTGGGAGGATCTCGTTCGGTACCTCGACCGAAAGGTCTGGGACCCTGAACGTGCCCGCGACCTCGCTCAGGAAGCATTCATTCGCGCACTTCGGAGCTCGGTGGACCCTGATTCTCCACGCGCCTGGCTGTTCACAGTGGCTGGGAACCTTGCACGGGATGAAGCGCGTTCGGCCGGTCGTAAGAAGCGACACCTAGAGTTGATGACGGTCGAGGCAGCCGACCAGCTCGAACCTCCCGATGGAACGGACGAAATGGAAATGGAAGGCCGGCGTTCAGCCGTGCGAGCGGCCCTCGATCAGCTGTCGGAGAGGGATCGGGAGATCTTGTTGTTGTGGGACGCTGGAATGAGTTATACGGAGATCGCCGAAAAATCTGGCCTGACTGTGGGCGCGATCGGCACTACCCTGGCCCGCGCTCGTCGCCGGCTGGTCGATGCTCACCACGGGGGAGGGGAGGGAGCACATGTCGCACATATCTGAAGGTCTCCTGCACGCCCACCTGGACGGGGCCGTGGGACAGGATCGTGCCGAGCAATGGCTTCTGGCCGAGGCCCACCTCAGTGTGTGCGAGGATTGTCGCCGGCGACTGGAAGAGGCACGCCAGCTTCGAGACGCGGCAGGTGAAATCCTGGCCGTTGCATCCGCGCCCAGCGCGAGCAAGCCGGACTTTCAAGAACTCGTGGCAAAGGCGGGTAACGCAGCACCACTGCCGCGACGGAAATCCTGGTGGAATTCAACCTCTCGGCTCGCATGGGCAGCCAGTCTCATGCTTGCCGTAGGTGCTGGCTGGTTGGGGCGTGAACTGCTCATCCAAACCGGTCAGGATATGCCGGCTGTTGTGGCTGAGTCGGAGGCCATTCCACAGGCGCCGGAGCCAACGGCAGGGTTTCGCGATGCCGTTGAGCAGGATGAGGCCGCAACGCTACAGGGCCGGGGTCGAGCCGAATCGGGAGACGGTGAGCTATCTGCCGTTGAGCAGGAAGCGCGAGGCGTTGCAGCTCCTCCGCCAGGTGAGCCCGAGGTCGCAATGATGCAAAAGTCGGAGGGACAGAAGGCCACCGAGGAATTTCGGCAGGATGCCGCGCCTCTGGAAGCGAAAACGGATCGACTTGAGGCCGTCGCTGAGCGAAGAAATGAATCGGATGTGATGGCACGCGCCATACGTGTTGGCCCTGCTCTTCCCACATGTTTTGTTGCGGAAAAAGATCAGGATAGGGCGCCATTACGCACCGCACACCTCAGGAGCTTCAGCTATTGGCGGACGGGACGGCTGTGGCTGATGCGGGTGGAAAGGAAATGCACGGCACCTGGGTGGAAGTATCGGGTGACTCCGTTCAGGTGCTACTTGGGAGTGGAGAAGTCGGCATGGAATTGCGGCTCGAGCGGACGGCGACCGGGCTGTTGGGAACCTTCGGTCAAGGTGCTGGCGACGCGTCTGCAGTCGATGCAGACGCGGGGGTGGGTAGCCCCCTTGTCTTGATTCGGTTAAGGATGGTTGACTGCGAAGCGGCTCGCTGAGAGTGGACGGTCGACCCGACCTTCGGGCCTAGACTTGCCGGAATCTGCTCGGACGGTAGAATCGGGTCATTCGGGGCGTGGCGCAGTCCGGTAGCGCACCTGCTTTGGGAGCAGGGGGTCGCCAGTTCGAATCTGGCCGCCCCGATTTCACAGACCAGGACCCAGGCAGTCAGATGAGGTGCGACGGATTTGTAAGAGAGAACTAGGCTGCGGAGGGGTGCCGTAGTCGCTCAGTCCAGGGAGTCTCCCTCAGGAGCGTCACGCTCGATCAGCATTTTTTCGGTGAAGTCCGCCTGATCCTTCACGCGCTGTAATTCGTCCTCCAGCAATTCAATCCGTTCGGCCTGCTCGACCAGACGGTGATCTTCAGGTGGCGCTAAAGAAGACGGTAGCTGACGGGTGAACTTGAAAACAGCCAAGCCGACCACAAGGACTATTATTGCCATCATCGGCATCGAGATTAGCATGCCCTCAACCTAGCCTAAACTCTCATGGAATGAAATCGTGAACCGTGAGCGACTCGGGCTCCAATTTGAGACACCACCTTCCTCCGCAACAAGCCTGGCCAATTGGGCCCACAGACCCCTCGCAGTCAGCGTCCAAAACAACATTCTGCCTAATATATCGGACCCCATCGCATACGATCGAGAAGGTAGACGGGTACGCGTCTGGGGGCATCGACCTCTATGGGAGCGTGCGTGCCCTCAGCGGCGTGGCAGCTAGGCATCAGCGGACGGCGAGGCCCAGATACCAAGGCCAGATGAGCAGCGCCAACAAAGCCTTTCCGAATGGCAAGTGGGCGAACGCGACCGTGAATAGCCAACCGATGTACCACAGGCCGCCGTAGCCGTGCTCGACCTTGATCGTCTTCGTATCAGACATGACCCGCTCCTATTGAGTGCGTTTCCCAGTTATGACTCTCTGCGTAGTCCAACCACTTGAAGAGTACACCCGATTGGCCAGTTTTCTTCGGGCCCAAACGGGACGATCCGTTCGATAGATTTGGAGACTGAGGCGCCCGGCCGCCTGCTACTCCGAATAGACTCAAGACTCGCCACACACCTCCCAACCGTCGAACACTTCTCTAGCCACCTTTACGTGAGCTAACTGGCGATTAATCGACTATATTGTCTGAATAGTCGGTTGGTTGACGTCCGAACTTGAATTGGGAGGGAGAGTCTTTATGGATACTCAGGCACTCACGACTTTTTTCATGTGGTGTTCAATCTTGAACGGAGGATTGCTGGTTCTCACCGCGATGATTGCCGTTATTGCCCCTGAGTTCATATTCCGCGCGCATAATCGTTGGTACCGTATTCAGCGAGAAGCGTTTGACGTGGCCATGTATTCGTTTCTGGGCGTGTACAAGATCTTCATTTTTGCTTTCAGCCTTGTCCCATATGTGGCGCTGCTGATCATAGGATGACAGATAGAGTCTGACAGAACCGAAAACTTGGTTCGTCGTAGGTACACGATCGCAACCT
>JBDHMQ010000009.1:0-23527 GCA_039656095.1 Gemmatimonadota bacterium
ATCGGGATCCAACGTTCACACACTTCGATGGCTCGTTCATATTGACCCGACATTACGAAGGCAGGTCCAAGGAACCAGGGAGCCAGTATGAATTCAGGATTCTCTTCGAGCGTTTTCTCGTATTGGGCAATGGCCGCGCCGTAGTTGCCCAGGAAATACTGTACCCAACCGACTCCGAACCCAATCGTTGGCGAAACTGGATCAAGTGTGTGACCCAACTCCATTTGCTCAACAGCCTCCTCCATCCGCCCCATAGCCATCAGGAACTCAGCGTAGAAGTGCCGTGCTACGGCATAGGAAGGATTCCGATCGATCGCGGCTTGAAACCCTTCTTCTGCACCGTCCCAGTCCCACCCGTACAGAAACCTCGCGTAGGCCAGTGACGCGTAGGGCTCGGCAAGAGTGTCATCAACGGCAACCGCCGAGGAAGCGGCTGTAACAGTCTTGGTATAGGCATCCAGTGAGGAAATGTGGCGGTACCAACCCAGGATGCTATAAGCGTCTGCAAGACCGGCCCACGCGAGCGCATATCGATCGTCTACGGCAATCGCTTGCCGGAATAGCTCGATGCTCTGCTCCAGTTCTGCTGCTGTCCTCCGATTCCAGTGATACAGGCCGCGCAAGTAGAGATTATAGGCTTCCGGATCCTCGGTCCCGGGCTTAACAATCGGAGTATCATCGTCGCCGACAAGTGTTGCTTTCAACGTCTCGACGATGGCTCGCGCGACCTCGTCCTGGATCGCGAACACATCTTCCATTTTACGATCGTAACTCTCGGACCAGAGGTGGTACCCCCGCTTCACATCGATAAGCTGTGCCGTGATCCTCACCTGATCGCCCGCCTTGCGAACGCTTCCCTCGAGCAGTGAGCCCACATGGAGTTTCGCCCCAATGGCTCCGGCCTCGAGGTTTTGATCCTTGAATGCGAAAGATGAGGTCCGGGCCGAGACATGCAGATCCTCGATGCGCGTGAGGGCGTTGATGATTTCTTCAGCGATTCCGTCTCCAAAGTATTCCTGGTCCTGCTCGGGACTCATGTCCAGGAAAGGCAGAACCGCGATCGACTTCGGATCGGGTGTTGAAATCAAATCGTGCAGGTTGCTCGACGAATCTTCGGCGGGCGATGCGGAAAAACGGGAGGTTGGTATCTGATGTGTATTGTCGACCGCACCAAGAGGTTCGGTTCTAACGAACCCCACGCCGGTGAAATCGTAAAACCATCCGATGAGCAAAGCGACCGGGAAACCCACGAGAAGCAACACTGCTACCGCCGTGTCCGCCCAGCCCGGAAAGCTGAGTGCCGAACTGAGATTGCTGACCCCTTCAAGCGCAGCGAGTCCGACGAGGACGTAGACAACGACTACCCTGAGCAGACGCCGCCGTCCGGCCTCGTCATAGAGGAACTGCACCCTGGATTTGAATTCACTCATGAACTGCCTCTGGGCAACGCGCACCGTTACGACGATGTGGAGTCCGTAAAGTGGACTACAGCAGACGGATTGCGCTCAATCGCTCTGTATAACAAATAGGGCAGGGGAGGCCATTTGTTCCGCATCGTCCGTCTGGTGCTCACGATCCCGTTTGTACAGATTCCGTCAACTTGAAGCAGCCTGCGGCGTCGGGTCGGTCTCGTTTACGGAGTCGCCGGATCCGGTTTCGGTATGTTGCTTGCAAAGGTATCGGTGATTCGAACAACACACAGAGGGAGTTATTCGTGACCCGATTCATGCGCCAGATGGCTCATTACCCGGCTCCAGCCGCCGGGACATTGCTTGTAGCCTTCGCCATATTTCATGTGGCAGCTCCGACGAGGGCCTGGGCATATTTGGACCCGATTACCGGCAGTATCGTCTTGCAAGTCGTTGCCGCAGGATTCGTTGCCACCATGGCGACATTCCATCGAACGCGTGTCTGGATTGCCGGACTGTTCCGAAAGCGAACGGCGGACCCCGAATCGTGACAGGTCCTTCCCCTCTGTCTTCCGCGGAGGTCTTGAGTGCTTCGTTTCGTGATCCATCCGGGTTTGTATTCCGACGTGATGGAGTTCTGTACCGACAGGTAAACCGAAGGTACGCTGAGCATTTTGCGGCTCTTCACGAGTCCGGACTCTACGACGCACTGGTCACAAGGGGGATTCTCGTAGCCCACGAACGGGTCGAGATCGAGCCACCCCGACCGGAGATTGCACACGGGGTGATCCGCCCTGAACTGATCCCGTTCATTTCCTATCCCTACGAGTGGTGCTTCGGCCAATTGCGTGACGCCGCCATGGTGACCCTGGACCTGCAGTTGCGGGCTCTGGAGCATGGCATGGTTCTAAAGGATGCGAGCGCCTTTAACATTCAGTTCAGGGCCGGTCGGCCCGTGCTTATCGATACGCTCTCATTCGAGCGCTACCGGGAAGGCGAACCTTGGAGTGCTTACCGCCAGTTCTGCGAGCATTTCCTGGCTCCTCTATTCCTGATTCACGATGTGGACCCCTGGTTGGGCAGACTCCCGGCGCTGACGGCTGATGGTATACCACTGGATCTGGCCAGCCGTCTGCTGCCCTGGCGTTCACGTCTGTCGCCGTCGCGACTTCTACATGTGCACCTGCACGCCAGGAGCATTCGACAGTACGGGGGTCTGGCTGTTCCCAAGAAGATCCAGCGTCGCGGTTTGAGCAGGAAGGCGCTGATCAACCTGATACAAGGTCTCCGTCGCACGGTTGAGAGCCTGGATTGGAAGGCGGCGGGAACCGAGTGGGCCGACTACGAGACGCAGCATGGTTACGAACCAGCGGACTACGGCGAAAAACAGAGGTTAGTCGCGGAGATGCTTCGGACGATCGGACCGGCAACCGTCTGGGATCTCGGTGCCAACACCGGAGACTTCAGCCGGATCGCCAGAGCGGCGGGTGCCTTCGTCCTATCGGCCGATGTAGACCCGGCGGCGGTTCAGCGACATTACCGGCGTATCGTTTCAGAGGGAGAAACCGGGATCCTCCCGCTCTGGGTCGATCTTCAAAACCCGTCCTCAGACCTGGGTTGGGCCAACTCCGAGCGCGACAGCCTGATGGCGCGGACAGATGCCGACGCCGTGCTCGCACTGGCTCTCGTACACCACCTTGCCATCACAGGAAACGTGCCCCTCACGAGCATCGCGGATTGGCTCGCCCGACTTGGCCCGAGCCTCGTCATCGAGTTCGTTCCCAAGCGCGATCCCCAGGTTCAGCGGCTGCTGGTAAGCCGTGAAGATGTGTTCGACGACTACTCCAAGGAGGGATTCGAAGTAGCCTTCGGGCGCCGATTCGAGATGCTCGAGCGCAAACAGGTCGGTGCCTCACGGCGCACGATATATCTTTACAAACGTTTGCCGTAGTATGGCAAAGCGAGCTCGAATTGGGCGGCGCGGTTTGCTCGTGCCACATCCCTATCCGTTCCTGGCGGCTGTCTTTACCGTAACCGCTCTTGTCGGAGCGAATCCGGATGAGGGCATTCGACCGGAAAATCTGTTTGCGCCTGTCACGTTGGCTTTGCTGATCACTCTGGTCGGCTGGGCAATCGGCGCTCTAGCCGTGCGCGATCGTGAACGGCAGTCTGCAATCGCACTTCTGGTCAGTCTTCCGCTGCTTACGAGCGGCTACATTGTCGGTTGGATTCGGGCCAATGTCGTGGCAGGGATGACCAGGGACTCAATGGAACTGGGACTCTCTTTTGCCCTGATTGTTGGAGGTGTGTGGCTCGTGCGTCGGCTGCCAGGTTCTCCGACACTGTCTCGGTTCTTGAACACTCTGACGGCCATACTCCTTGTGTTCACGGTACCAGCCGTTCTGCAGTTGCTCCGATCCTCGGAGCAGGAAGTATCGCCGCCCGTCGTGCAACAGATCGGAGAATCGGCGACGCGTCCCGACATTTACCTCTTCGTTCTTGACGCATACTCCGGCGCCGAGTCTTTGCAGGAGATCTACGAGTTCGACAATTCTCCGATGCTCGATTCGCTTCGGGTCCGCGGGTTCCGGTTTCCGAACCGGCCTCGAGCCAATTACACCAAGACGTTTCTATCCGTGGGATCAATGATGAACCGGCGATACGCGGATGATTTGATACAAGTCGCCGGACCTGATTTCTCTGATCGAAGGCCGGCGCACAAGGCTCTCGAATTCAATCAGACGATCATCGACCTGAAGTATCTCGGATACAACTTTGTATACGTTGGCTCGTCATATCCTCCGATGGCGGACAATCAGTTGTCTAACACACGGACCGGGGTTGACATATCTCGCGAATTCGAATCCGTCTGGGTCCGTATGACGATTCTCGATCCGATCATGCGGACCATTTGCGGGGTGTCCCTGTGCAAGCAGCCGGGCATACCATTCGCCGCAGAGAGCGCTGCCCGAACGGAGCGTCAGCTTGGGACTCTGAAGTCTACTGTTTTGCGACCCGGTCCCAAATTCGTGTACGCCCATCTGCTACTACCCCATGGGCCGTTTCGATTTGGCCCGTTGTGTGAGCGGAGACCGTCGAGATGGACGACTGGGTCCGATGCGGTCGCAGACACTACGGCGAATCGTCTCTACATTGATCAGGTCGAATGCACAAATCGGAAGCTGCTTGAACTGGTGGACGCGATTCGAGTTGAGTCGGGAGACTCAGCTGTGATCCTGTTGCAGGCTGATCATGGGTATGCTCGCTTTGCTGGCGGAATGCCCCCGGAATTCGAAGTAGCCTCGGCCGATCAGGTCGCAGAGCGGTTCGACGTGTTTGCCGCGTACGCCGGACCCGGTTCTTTGGCGGATTCGTTGGCGGCTTACCAGACGCCAGTGAATCTGTTTCGGACAGTGTTTCGAGTCCTCTGGGATGTCGATGAACCGCCCCTGGCAGACCGTCACTACTGGTCAGGAACTCGGCAGCCGATGTTACTCACGGAGGTCGTTCTCGACTGAACTCGATCCGCACAGTCAAGTAGTTGCACCTTTGCAACAGTTGCGCATCCGGCACGTCAAATCAATGATAGTGATCCGATGACACCAGGCTGTCCCAATATCATGCCGGACTCACGGGATCTATCAGGAGCCAGGAGGAAGTATGCGACGGATACGTTGGATCGCTGGGGCCACAGTGGTCCTCACGGCAGCATTCTCCGCGAGCTGCGCAGACCAGCCGACTGAGCCGAAATTGCAGGACGTTACCACTACGACTGACGGGCAGTTTGCCATGCGAGGTCGGTCGCAAAGAGGGTGCACTGGCTGTGCCGAAGATGGCGCGTACAGCGATGCGCTCGATGCGATCAATGTCGCCCTTGAAGCTAAGGGCGCCAAGGTCAGGGTCTTCATGGCCGAGATCGTCTCTAGTGGTGACACTGAGGCCATGGGCCAGACGTTGTTCGCCCGCGATGTCGGCAACAAGCAATTGGGTCATGACTTCGTTCCGAATGATCCTCGACGACATCCGGGCAGCAATATCACGTACGTCATCGACGGCGTTGATGGTGGCACGAGCAGCGGTCCGGATGCCACGGCAACGGAGGCCGCCATCGATCGCGCCATGGCGACTTGGGATGCTCAGACTTGTTCTGACCTCAATATGACAGGTCTTGGTGTAGCGCCGTTCGACATTGGCGTGGTCCAATCAATCCTTGGCCTTGGTGGTATCGGATCGTTCTTTGCCGATGTCAGTCACGCCGGATGGTTACCCGCCGTTTTCTTCGATGCCATCGGTCCACCACCACCCGAGGATCCAGGAAGCACGTTCATCGTTGGGGTCACGTTCACGTTTGTATTTGTTGATTCGGACATCGACAACAACGGCAAATCCGATGTGGCTTTCCGCGAGATCTACTACAACGACGCTTTTCCGTGGGGGATCGACGTGGATGAATTCGCTACTATGGATGTCGAAACGATCGCGCTTCACGAGTCGGGTCACGGGCTGAGCCAGGGACACTTCGGTAAGATCTTCCGTACCAATGCGAACGGCAAACTGCATTTCTCACCCGAAGCGGTCATGAACGCTGCCGTGGCCGGACAGAAGCAGACTCTTTTGGGAACTGACATCGGCGGGCACTGCAGCAACTGGGCGGAGTGGCCGAACAACTAGACCGTCGATCGGCGCCTTGAGCATACGAAAGAGGGGCGGTCTGTATTGACCGCCCCTCTTTGCTAGTTCGCCACCTCCACACCCTTCCAGAATGCGACTCGATCGCGGATGCTTTCGGCCGCCCGCAAGGGATCCGGATAATACCAGGCGGCATCCGCATTGATGTCATCCCCGACAACTACGTCGTAGTAACTTGCCGTGCCTTTCCAGACGCATCGCGTATTTGTGTCGCTCTCCCGCACGAACTCGCGATTCACCGAGTCGGTGGGGAAATAGTGATTACCTTCGACGATCACTGTATCGTCACTCTCAGCTATGACTTGCCCGTTCCAGATGGCCTTCATTAGGCACTCCTGATTGGAATTCGTATCCAGTTACTTCCGTTTCCCTGCACCCGGCTTCGCAGTAATGAGCCACAGCCGGAACTTCTGCCACCGCTGGCACATTTGCACCTTTTGACGGTATTAATAAGGACGTGGCGTCCCCGTCGCGAAAACCCATTTGCATGTACTTGAGTTCCAGAGGAGTCCTGGCTGATGCCTGATACACTCACAGTTACCGACAATCGCACCGGAAAAACCTACGAGTTACCGATAATTTACGGTACTTATCCCGAATATGGTGCCGCGATCCCGGCCAAGGAACTACGCAAAATTAAGCAGTCTGAGTCAGATTTCGGAATGCTGGCATACGATCCAGGATTCACCACGACCGCTTCCTGTCGCAGTTCGATCACCTTCATCGACGGCGAAAGCGGTATTCTGAGGTACCGTGGGTATCCAATAGAGCAACTCGCCCAAAACAGTAGCTACCTGGAAGCTTCCTACCTGACGATGTGTGGGGAATTGCCGAATCCAGACGAGCTCGACAAGTGGATCTGGAATGTTCGTGTCGATGGTAGCGGCACTATCGACGTTCTACCCGGAGGCGAGCGACATTCATGACCCTGAATGCCGGATGAAGCAGATCCAGCGGTTGATCGCCAAAGTGGCGACGATCGCCGCGTTTGCGTACCGGCACAGACGGGGCCTTCCGTATGTATATCCGGATAACGACTTGAGCTATGCCGGTAATTTTCTCAGCATGATGTTCAAGACGTCGGAGACGAAGTACGAGGCTCATCCGGTGCTCGAACAGGCGCTGGACTCCCTGTTCATTCTTCACATCGACCATGAACAAAATTGTAGCGCCAACGCCATGCGTAGTGTCGGTAGTTCGCATCCTGATCCATACGTAGCGATTGCTGCTGCTGCTGCCGCCCTGTATGGCCCATTGCATGGGGGCGCTAACGAGATGGTGCTGCGAATGCTTCGTGAGATCGGTGATGTGAAGGAGATTCCCAAGTACATCGAGCGTGTGAAGCAAGGCGATTTTCGCTTGATGGGTTTCGGGCATCGGGTGTACAAGAACTACGATCCCAGGGCGAAAATTCTGCGCGACCTCGCGCCCGAAGTGTTCGAAATTACGGGGACTGACCCGTTGCTCGACATCGCGATCGAGTTGGAGAGAATCGCGCTCGAGGATGACTACTTCGTGAGCAGAAACCTCTACCCGAACGTCGATTTTTATTCGGGGATCATCTACCAGGCGCTGGGCTTTCCGGTGTCCATGTTCCCGGTCCTGTTTGCCGTCCCGCGAACGACGGGTTGGCTCGCCCAGTGGTTGGAGATGCTGAACGATCCGGAGCAGCGGATCGCACGGCCCCGACAGGTATACACAGGCTACGATGAGCGAACGTACGTGACGCCGGATAGTCGCTAATAGGAGAGCGTCTGAATTTGAACTGGCGAGTCCGGGTAGGCCCACTGTTGATCGCGGCAATCTCAGGTTTGGCGTGTGTGACCCCCAGTTTGGCCCAGACGAGCCGACTGGCGACAGTCCCTGCGATGGCGGAGGTCCATGAGGGCGATGCCCTGGTAGGATTCGGGTTTTCTTATGGATTGGACCAGTCGTTTCCCCTCTCAGGACTGAGAGGCGACCTTCTCACCCTGGGCCGAATAAGAGCGTCTTATGCCCTCGCGGAACACGCACTTCTCGAATTCGATCTCGATGCTGTGCGTGTGCTATGGGTAGACGAAGCAGGTCCGGCCCCCGCCGCCGTCAGGCTCCGACCTGTCGATGTGGGCAGCAGCACGGCAGACGTTGGTGATATGCGCCTTGGACTGACATATACGCCATTCACAATTGGTTCCGACGTTGTGTTGGGTGGGTGGTTTGCAGTGGAGGGTCCAAATAGCGAGGAGCATAATGGAATCGGCACGAACACGACGAATTTCTTACTTGGTGCCGTCGCCTCGGTCGCCGGCGACCAGCTGACCGTGTCGGGCCGGCTTGGACTCGGAATCCTGCAATCACCTCTGTTCCGTTTCACCCAGGACGATGTTGTCGTGTATTCGATGGATGCAGTGATCCGTGCACGAGAAGGGCTGCGCTTTATTCTCTCGGTAGATGGCCGGGTCCAGATCCGGCGAACGGTATCGCTCGGATTGGAAGATCTCGGACTTGTGAAGGTTGGGGTGGAGCTGGGCCAGGATGCCTGGCGTCTGGACGCAGCAATTGGTCGAGGTTTCGCGCGTCGCAGTCCCAATTGGCAGTTCGCACTTGGACTATCGTGGGTTACAAGGGGCCATGCCGAAGAATAGAACTACCATTGACGGTGGGGAACTCGCGTGCAACCTTGGGGGCTTACCGGAATTTAGCTTAGACTAAAAATATATAAGCTTACGGATACGTCCCTTGAAAGTAGCCTTATGCGGCCGTAGCAGGCGTTGGCTCAACTTGGCCGTTGTCGGACTCATGGTGCTGCCAGGTTGTTCGACCGGCAGCGATGGGTCGGGTGACGACGGCCGGCTCAAGATCGTGGCCACGATCGGCATGATCACGGACATCGTTGAGGACGTCGGCGGCACACGGATCCACGTAGAGGGGCTCATGGGTCCCGGGATCGATCCTCACCTGTTCAAAGCCAGCGCTGGAGACGTCCGCGCCCTGGCTGGTGCCGACGCGGTGTTCTATAACGGTCTCCATCTCGAGGCGGCAATGGCCGAAGTTCTCGAGGAGATGAACGAGCGCAAGCCCACCTTCGCCGTTACTGACGGAATTGACCGAGAGCTCCTTCACCACTCCGTCACCTTCCAGAACAACTACGATCCGCACGTCTGGTTCGACGTTACCATGTGGTCGAGCGCGGTGGACGAGGTCGAGGCGGCCTTGATCCAACTCGATCCTGCTGGTGAGATTGAGTTCCGAGCAAATGCGACCGCACTCCGGGACACTCTGCAGGTCCTCGATTCCTGGGTGCGCGAGCGAGTGGCCCAGGTGCCGCCTGAATTGCGTGTGCTCATCACTGCGCACGACGCATTTGAATACTTCGGGATGCAATACGGATTCGAGGTAATCGGCCTCCAGGGAATCAGCACGGCCTCCGAGGCAGGCACCGGTGATGTGCAACGAATGGTTGAGGCAATCATCGATAAACGCATCCCGGCGATTTTCGTCGAAACATCGATTCCCAGGCGAACCATTGAAGCCGTTCGGGCTGCGGTGCTCTCCCGAGGGTTCGAGGTTGAGATCGGCGGCTCATTATTCTCCGATGCCATGGGTAATCCAGGCACCCCTGAGGGCCGGTATCCCGGCATGGTCCGCCACAACGTGAATACGATCGTCGAGGCGCTCACCCCTTCACAGTTGCAGACGACAGACTGAATCCGCAGCGATCGCCTGATGCGCCCGTTCCAGCCATCGAAATCAACGATCTTACCGTTGCTTATCGCGAGCAGCCTGTTCTGTGGGACGTCGATCTGCTTGTACCGTCGGGTGTCTTGATGGCGATCGTGGGACCGAACGGGGCAGGAAAGTCGACGCTGATCAAGGCAGTACTTGGCCTTGTAGATTCGGCGGCAGGTCAGGTGCTGGTGCACGGGCGACCCTATGAAGAACAGCGTCGCGAGGTCGCCTATGTACCGCAACGCGAGACGGTCGATTGGGACTTTCCGACCTCCGTGCTGGATGTGGTCATGATGGGCCGATATGGCGATCTTGGCTGGTTCCGGCGCCCCGGCGCCAGGGAAAAACACCTGGCGATGGAAGCTCTCGCCAAGGTCGAGATGGAGGCCCTCGCAGACCGTCAAATCAGCCAGCTTTCAGGTGGCCAACAACAGCGCGTATTCCTGGCCAGAGCCCTCGTGCAGGACGCCAGGGTCTACCTGATGGACGAGCCGTTCCAGGGTGTTGATGCGACGACCGAGCGAGCGATCGTACAGGTCCTGCAGGAATTAAGGGCAACCGGCAATACCGTGGTCGCCGTGCATCACGCGCTTCAGACCGTACCGGAGTATTTTGACGAGGTAATGATTCTGAACGTCCGCCACATCGCATTCGGGCCTGTCGACGAAGTGTTTACGGACGAGAATCTCCGTACCGCTTATGGGGGACGCGTGTCGTTTCTGCGCTCCGTGAGTGAGCCGTCCACGGGCACTGGCGCCGGCGAGTAACGAGCGCACCATGGGCCTGCTTCACGACCTGCTGTTTGATTATACGCTACGCACCGTAGCTCTTGGGTCGGCTACGCTTGGCGCAGTCAGTGGTACGCTTGGCGTATTCGCCGTTTTGCGGCGCGAGGCGCTGCTGGGCGACGCTATTTCACACGCTGCGCTACCGGGAATCGTGCTCGCATTCATGTTTACCGGGAGCAAGTCGTCGCTCGTGCTGGTCGGCGGGGCCTTCGTCGCCGGATGGATCGGCATGGCACTCATGCGGACCGTAACCCGCAACACGAGGATCCCCCCGGACGCGGCTCTTGGCATCGTACTCTCAGTGTTCTTCGGATTCGGCCTCATGCTGCTCACCTTCGTGCAAAGACGGCCGGACGCCGCTCAGGCCGGCCTTGAGACCTTTTTGTTCGGACAGGCGGCAACGCTTGTTCAGGGTGATGTGCTTGTCATTGGCGTGCTCGGATTCGCATCTCTGGCAACGATGTCGATCCTGTGGAAGGAGTTCAAGGTATTGAGCTTCGATACAGACTTCGGAGCATCTGTAGGTATTCCGATGCGGCGAGTCGAGCTCATTCTTACGACCGTCCTCGTTCTGGCTATCGTGACCGGGCTTCAGACGGTCGGTGTCGTGTTGATGGCAGCCATGGTGGTTGCGCCAGCTGCAGCTGCCCGCCAGTGGACAGACCGGCTCGGATCGATGGTCTGGCTGGCAGCGCTGTTTGGTGGGTTGGCCGGCGTCACGGGTGCGGTGTTGAGCAGCACAACGACGGGTCTGCCAACCGGACCGACAATCGTACTCAGCGCATCTGTCATAGTGGGGGTCTCCCTGGCCTTTGCCCCCCGCCGTGGTCTCGTGTGGGAGCGAATACGAGCCCGGCACAGGCGGTCCGCCATTCGGAGAGACACCGTCCTGGCTGACCTGTATGCGCTCTATTGTCAACACGACGATATCGACCGGGGCCACCCCCTGCCGGTGATCGAAGCGATGAGCGAGGCCAAGGAAGGTGCCTTTAACACCTTGCTTGCTTTGGAGTCGGACGGACTGGCCAGGCTGCTGCCTGACGGTGTCTGGGCGCTAACGCCGGACGGGCGTGTGTCTGCGGAGCAGCGACTGGCCGGATACCAGCCAGGCAACACGCCATGAGCATGGTTGAGATCGAAATCCAGCTGCTCGCAATCACAGTGGCCGTTGCTTGTGCGGTGCCGGGAGTGTTCCTCGTATTACGGAGACTTGCATTGATGAGCGATGCGATAAGTCACACCGTATTGCTTGGCATCGTAATCGGGTTCTTCGTCGTACAGGATCTCACGTCTCCGCTATTGATATTGGGGGCAGCTGTTGCGGGTGTACTTACGGTGGCGCTGGTCGAGTCCGTACGCCGAACAGGCCTGGTGAACGAGGACACGGCGATCGGTCTGGTATTCCCGGCGCTGTTCAGCATCGCGGTGATCCTGATATCCCGGTATGCAGGAGATGTCCACCTCGACACAGATGCGGTCCTGCTGGGGGAGATCGCATTGGCCCCGTTCCGTCGATTGGAGGTATTCGGCGTAGATGTTGGCCCACGGGGACTCTGGACCATGCTCGCGATCCTGGTCCTTAACGTGACGTTCCTGGTTGTGTTCTATAAGGAGCTGAAGCTGTCGACATTCGACGCGTCACTGGCCGCAGCACTCGGGTTCTCGCCCGTCGTCCTCCACTACGCGTTCATGGGAGTCGTTTCGATCACTGCGGTGGGGGCGTTTGATTCCGTTGGGTCGGTGCTCGTCGTTGCTTTTATGATCGTCCCACCGGCTGCCGCCTATCTGCTGTCCGATAAACTTGGCCGAGTGATAGGACTGAGTGCCGGGATCGGGGCCGTATCAGCAGTGTCGGGCTACTGGATAGCTCGTTGGTTGGATGCCTCGATCGCGGGGGCCATGGCGGGGGCGTCCGGACTGATCTTCTTAATCGTGTTCCTGGTGGCTCCCGAGCGCGGACTCATTGCTCTCTCGGGTCGGCGGGCACGGCAGCGTATCGAGTTCGCCCGCACGATGCTGGCGATTCATCTGCTGCACCACGAGGGTACGCCTGATGCTGAAGAGGAATGTCGCTTGGATCATCTGTCGGAGCATTTGCGCTGGAGCGCCGAGCAGGCCGACCGGATCGTTCACTCGGCAGAGAAAGCCGGGTTCGTAACGTTGCTAGGTGAGCGCCTTCATTTGACGACCGAGGGCAGAGAAGAGGCGCAGGCTGCGATGTTACGGTAAGTCTAGACCTGACCAAGCCCCCCGCTTACCGGCAGCTCAATTCCGGTAACGTAGGACGACTCATCAGAGGCGAGAAACAAAGCCGCCGCCGCAATTTCGTCGGGACGCCCGAAGCGCCCCATCAGAATCTGCTCGGACATCGATGAGACGAATTGCTCCCGGTCCTCGCCCTCTATGCCATTGCGCTCAAAGATCGGCGTGTCAACGAAGCCTGGACTGAGAGCATTAACCCGAATCCCCCGCGGTTGGAGTTCCACGGCCAATGATCTGGCAAGTGACCGGACTGCTGCTTTGGTCGCCGCATAGATCGGGGCGTCTGCAAGGCCGACGCGATTCGAGCCCGAGGTCACCAGAATTACACTGCCACCCGTGCGCAGGTAGGGAAGGGCGGCACGGACGGTAAAAAAAGCACCAGAAAAATTTACGTTTGATGTTCGATCAAACGAGTCCTTGTCGACGTCGGCGATGCGACCGAATTCAAAAATGCCGGCGTTAGCAACCAGGATATCGATTCCCCCGAACTGCTCATTTGCCGAGTCACAGAGTCGCTGAAGATCTGAATTGTCTGCCGCATCTCCCTGAATCGCGAGGCAGTCCGGACCTAGTTCGGCAGTTGCCGTACTCAGGGTGCTCTCATTACGTCCGAAGATCGCCACGGAAGCGCTCTCTGCAACGAAACGCCGCGCTATTGCCAGGCCGATCCCACTGTTGCCGCCCGTTACGACCGCGACCTTACCCTCCAGCCTGCCTGCCATCAGCCGTCCGACTCGATAGATCCAGCCACATTCCGGGCGATCGCGTCGAGAGTGATTTTCACACGCCCGACAATCTCATCGCATCCGTGAATGGAGTGCCGATCTATGAGCCATTCCGGGTTATTGTATGTGACGTGGACGACAGCCTCACCATCCTCCCACACATGTAGCTTCTGGGGTAAATCGATGCCGGCAGAGGGAGCACACGCCATGATCTGGCTCCCCACACGCGGGTTTCCAAACAGCACTACGGTATTGGGTCTGAGCTCCCGACCCATCTGAGCTGCAGCAGAGGAGTGATCTACTACGCGCATCAGGAACAGGTTGCGGCTTGTCACCGCTGTCTCGATGCGCCCCACCGTCTCATCGAACGAGGCGTCACTCACATATTTTACGAGGCCGTGATCACTCACTGATTGTCCAACGGCCGTGCCCGGCGTGATGCCGACTGCTATACAGGCAAGCCCTGCGTAGAAAAACTGGACACGTCTGGAACCTGTGGACATGCGTGACGCTCCTATTGCAGACTCATGGTTCATATCCTGACACACTTACTCCAGCGGAATCGGCGAGGTCCGGGCCGGTACCTGTGAGTCCGCAGTTCCGCGGAGCCGGGTGAGCGTGACACCTCCAAGAATCAGAGCAGCGCCAATCAGTTGAATCAGCGCAGGGGTTTCGCCGAGTGCCAGCCACGCGAAAAGCAGGGCGACAATAGGCACGGTGTTGGAGAATACAGCGGTTCGCGAGCTACCCATGTGCTCAACGCTATAGTACCAGAGTACGTACGACAGGCCGACTGCGAGAAGTCCACTGGCGACCAGACCGGTCCAGGCGAGTGGAGTCGGTTGCGTCCAATCCTGGGCGGCCATGGAGGGGATGGCGACGATGAACAGGATAACGGCACCAAGCCACATCGTTGCAGCAGTCACCGGAAGAGCGCCATGTCGTTTGACGAGTGGACTGGCGCCCACCGTATAGACGGACCAGGCAACGGCAGCTGCAAGCATCGTGAGGTCTCCCCGCAGCGTCTCTGTTCCGAAGCGGACCATGGATCCGCCCCACACGACTAGTCCGATGCCCAGGGTCGAGAGACCGATACCTGCCCAACCTCCCAGCGTAACCCTTTCCTGGCCCAGTCCCGCGGAAAACAGCGTAATGAATACCGGGGTCATCGCCAGGATGAGCGCCGCGTTACCGGCCAGGGTGCCATCGATGCCCGTGATGAACAGAACCTGGTAGAGCGTGTTGCCAACGACGCCAAGCGCGGCGATGGCCAGCCAGTCGCGACGGGAAAATCGCTTGAGCTGGCCGCCCCGTAGGGCGAACGGTACAAGTACGGCCGCACCGAGCGCGAAACGCAGGCCATTGAGTGCCAGAGGATGGAACTGTACCAGGAGGGCTTTGACCACAGAAAAATTCACGCCCCAAATGAGGACCAGCACAAGGATTGCGAGGTCCGGCGAGACACGTGGGACCGCACCGTTCGCAGTCTCCGAGTTTGCCAGGCGCTGTGACACAGCATCTCCTGATGGTGGGGCGTTCGTTAATTCAGCTCCACGTCATACGTTCCCAACATGGCCCACGGCAACCCGTAGGTCCCGGCGACCATAAATTGAATCGAGGATTTGATATGCGGATCGCGTTGATCCAGCAACAGGTGGGACCAGATCGAAACGACAATCTGGCCCGCGTTCTGGAAGCCATGAGTAAAGCGCGCCAACAGGGCGCCGAGCTCTGTGCCTTTGCCGAACTGGCAATCGACAGATTCTTTCCAGCCGAGAAGGGATGTTCCTGGGCAGCAGGCCTGGCCGAGCCCATCCCCGGGCCGAGCGCCGACGCAATCGCGATGCGAGCACGCGAGCTTGAACTCGTCACTGTGTTCAATCAGTTCGAAAGAGCGAAGGACGGCCGGACGTTCGACTCATCGCCCGTATTTGATTCAGACGGCTGCCTGCTGGGCGTCACGCGCATGGTGCACATAACAGACTACGACTTGTTCCACGAGCAGGAGTACTACGCGCCCGGAGATCATGGGGCACCGGTGTACGATACTGCCGTCGGCCGGATCGGCGTCGCAATCTGTTACGACCGGCACTATCCAGAGTATATGCGGGCGCTGGGCGTCGCCGGTGCCGAACTTGTCATCATCCCTCAGGCAGGCACGGTCGGCGAATGGCCCGACGGCATGGTTGAGGCCGAGGTCCGCACGGCGGCCTTCCAGAACGGGTACTTCGTTGCTCTGTGCAACCGCGTGGGTGTCGAAGGCGAGCTGACTTTTGCCGGTGAATCATTCGTGTCCGATCCCGAAGGGTGCATCCTTGTGCGGGGGCCGGGCGGGGAGGATGCGATCATCAGTTGCGATGTGGATCTTGGTGAGTGCAAAAGCAGCACAGCGCATCGTTTATTCTGGCGAGACCGTCGTCCCGAATTGTATGGAGACTGGCTTCAGGGCAGGTAGCCGATCGCCGTCTCGTGGAAACTGGCTGCCTGCTGTTCTATCCAGGCCTCATCATGACCCAGCTCCTCAGCCATTAGGCGGGCCGCATCTTCGGCGGCCTCGCTCGCGGCACGCGCATCCAGCAGCAGCGCTCTTGTTCGCCGTGCCAGCGCGTCATCCACTGTCCGGGCCATTTCATTTCGTGCTGCCCAAACGATCTCCCCGCGCAGGTAGGGAAGACTCGGATGCAGGCGGTCCGACAGTCGTCTCGGCTGGTCTGCCGCACACATTGTCACCAGAGCCTTCTCGTCGGACCCGTATACGCTCAGGGGATTCGACGGATCGACACCCTGCTTCCAACCGTACAGATGCAGGTCCTGTGTCAGCGACGAGCGATCTTCCAGGCCACCGACCATGGCAGCCCGATCGATGGTGTCCTCGCCCATTTTTCTATACGTCGTCCACTTTCCACCACTGATCGTGACCAGGCCCGAGCTGGATACGAGCAGCGTGTGATCACGCGAGATCGATGCGGTTTCTTCTTCATGGCCGCCGGGCGATACGAGCGGACGCAGTCCGGCGAACACACTCAGGATGTCAGAGCGGTCAGGATCCTTGGTCAAGTAGCGTACGGCATGCGTAAGAAGAAACTCCAATTCCTCCTCAAGCGGACGGGGCTCCAGGGAAATGTCGTCTATCGGCGTGTCTGTCGTTCCGACGATGACCCGGCCGTGCCACGGGACCGCGAACAGGACGCGCCCGTCGTCCGTGTGCGGTACCATGATTGCGCTGTTACCCGGAAGAAACGAGCGGTCAAGAACGATGTGAACGCCCTGACTCGCCCTCACGATCGGCGAGGTGCCCGGTTCATCAAATTGCCTGACCGCGTCCGTGAACACTCCTGTCGCGTTCACCACTACGCGGGCGGAAATCTCGAACGTCTCGCCCGTCTCCTCGTCGCGCGCCGTTACACCGCGTACCAGACCTTCTTCCTTCAGCAGTCCGATGACAGGTGCATAATTGACCAGGCAGGCACCGTGCGATTCAGCCGTCCGCGCGAGCGTGATTGCCAGCCGGGAATCATCGAATTGCCCATCATAGTAGATGACGCCGCCACGCAGGCCTTCGGGCTCTATGGTAGGAATGCGCTCCAGTGTCTCGTCTCTCGACAGGTGCTCCGAAGGACCCAGGCCGAGTCGCCCGGCAAGCATGTCGTACAACTTCAGGCCAACTCCGTAGAACGGACCCTCCCACCAGTCATAGTTGGGAACCACGAACGACAGATGATGGACCAGGTGTGGAGCGTTGTGGAGTAAGAGGCCCCGCTCGCGAAGTGCCTCGAGGCCGAGTGATACGTCCCCCTGCTGAAGGTAGCGGACGCCGCCATGCACGAGCTTCGTACTTCGACTGGAGGTTCCCTGGGAAAAGTCGCCCGTCTCCAGCAGCAACGTATCGTAGCCTCGTGATGCCGCCTCCACCGCTGTGCCGAGGCCGGTCGCACCGCCCCCGATGACGACCACATCCCATGTTCGCCCATCCTGGGCGGCCGCGACCATCGCGTCCCGGTTCATCGGCTCAGAATGCAGGCTCAGCCAGCGGTCGGGCCAGAATCCCGGATTTCATCGCTGACATGACTTTCGTACGCGGCAAAATTGCTGTTGAACAACTTCGCCAGGTCACGGGCGGCGACATCGTACGCCTCCGGGTCGTCCCAGGTCGTGCGAGGGTTCAAGACGTCGCTTGGAACGTCCGGGCAACTGACGGGAACGTGAAGCCCGAAATTCGGATCCACTCGCGTCTCAACACCGGCCAGCGTTCCGTTGAGCGCCGCACTGACCATCGCTCGCGTATAGCCGATCTTCATCCGTTGCCCGACGCCGAACGGCCCCCCTGTCCAGCCCGTATTTACGAGCCAGCAATCCACGTTATGTTCGGCAATCTTCTTGCCAAGCAGGTCTGCGTATACGGACGGGTGGAGGGGCATGAACGGCGCGCCGAAGCAAGCACTGAAGGTGGCCACGGGTTCGTCTCCGAGTCCCTTTTCGGTTCCGGCGAGCTTTGCAGTATAACCTGAGATGAAGTGGTACATCGCCTGTGCAGGCGTGAGCTTAGAGATCGGAGGCAGGACTCCGAATGCATCAGCGGTCAACATGATGATGTTACGCGGATGCCCAGCCGTTCCCGTGTCCGAGGCATTGGGAATCAGATGAATCGGATAGGCGGCTCGCGTATTCTCGGTATAGCGGTCGTCATCGAGGTCCAGCTCGCGCGTGTCCGGGTCAATCACAACGTTTTCCAGCACCGTGCCGAACGTCCGCGTCGTCTCGTAAATCTCGGGCTCAGCTTCCTCCGACAGGCGGATCACCTTCGCGTAACATCCACCCTCGAAGTTGAACACGCCGCGGTCACTCCAGCCGTGTTCGTCGTCGCCGATCAAGGTGCGACCGGGATCCGCTGATAAGGTCGTCTTTCCGGTTCCCGACAATCCGAAGAACACGGCGGTGTCGTCCGAATCTCCCACGTTGGCCGAGCAATGCATAGCCATGACGCCGGAGGACGGCAGCAGGTAGTTCATCACCGTGAAAATGGACTTCTTGATTTCTCCTGCGTAGCTCGAGCAGCCGATCAGGATCAGACGGCGACTGAGGTCAAGAAGGATGAAGGTTCCTGAATTCGTCCCGTCCCGGGCCGGGTCCGCGTCAAAGCCCGGACACTGAATGACCGTGAATTGAGGCTCATGTGTTTCTAACGCATCAAGTGGCGGGCGAATAAACATGTTCCGAGCGAACAGGCTATGCCATGCACGTTCACAAATGATTCGCACGGGCAGACGATATTCTGGATCTGCGCCCGCCCACAGGTCCTGTACATACAGATCTCTGTCCACCAGGTACGCCAGCATGCGCTGGTGGATGTCATCGAACGTCTCCTGATCGAACGGACGATTGACGTCACCCCACCAGATGTGGTCCTGACTGGTCTCTTCCCGCACCAGGAACCGGTCATTCGGAGAACGGCCCGTGTGAACGCCGGTCCGGACGACGAGGGGTCCGGACGCCAGGACGGCACCTCCCTCCGCCAGTGCGCGCTCGTATAACTCCGGCGCCCGGAGATTCCAGCGGACGGTTCCTGCTCTGAGTATCCCGTGGTTGTCAATGCCGTGACGGCTGACTCGGGGTCCCTTGTGCTCCATATGTAATTCTCACTCGAAGTGCGAAATTGCTGATTCCAGGCAGTCACGCGAACCGCGTCTTGCCCCAGTTCCTCGCCCAGCTTGTAGATCGTGCCTCGTTATGTCGACGAACGCAATGCCGGCACCTGCTTCCCGGGCTGTGAGCGCCGGTGTGGCTCGCCCGGGATACCCGCGGTAGGTTTCCGGCCCAAGCTGGTACCAGACACAAAAAGAGGGTTGATGATCGAAATCACTGGCACGGGCCTCCGCCTTGAACAGGTAGTCGAAGTTGCCCGCCTGGACGCAATTGTGTCCGGTCTTGTCCCTGCTGCACGTGCACGGATGGACGCGAGCCTCAGTTGGGTCGACGGGGTTCTGTCTGGTGACCAGACCGTGTATGGAATCAATACCGGGTTTGGTTCACTTGCCAGCACATGTATCGATTCTTCAGATGCTAGCCAGCTTTCTCGCAACGTCATCGTGCAGTGCTGTGTGGGTGTAGGACCACCGCTGCCGCACGACGTGGTACGGGCGATGATGGTCATTCGGGCGGACACTCTGGCTCATGGGTGGTCGGGCGTGCGTCCGGTTCTGATTGATACCCTGATCGCCATGCTCAATGCCGGAGTCACGCCCCTTATTCCTTCGAAGGGATCGCTCGGAGCGAGCGGAGATCTGGCGCCACTCGCTCACATTGCCGTGGTGATGACGCGCGATCCAGAGGGTTCGGAGCGACCGGTCCAGAGTGGCCAGGCCTGGTTCGACGGAGAGCTCCTCAGCGGCGAGGAGGCGATGCGCCGAGCCGGAATCGAACGAGTAGTTCCGGGCCCCAAAGAAGGTCTCGCACTCACGAACGGAACCACGTTCATGCTTGCGGCAGCCGTGCTGGCCGTGTGCGACGCTGAGAATCTTCTTGACCATGCAGACGCAGCAGCAGCTCTCAGCCTTGAGGCCCTTCAGGCCCTGTCCGCCGCATTCGATCCGTCTTTACATGCGGCCTGTTGCCAGCCCGGCCAGGAAGACGCGGCTGCCCGGTTGCGGGCATTGTTTGGCGGTAGCCGCCTGATCGATAGCGACGGATCCAGGATTCAGGATGCCTACAGCCTGCGCTGTATCCCACAGGTGCATGGCCCCGTCCGTGACGCGGTGGAATTCATCCGCTCGCGCGTAGAGAGCCTGTTGGCTGGGTCAAGCGATAACCCACTCGTATTTGTTTCAGAAGACGGGTCCGGGCGGGCGGTTTCCGGTGGCAATTTTCATGGACAGGGGCTCGCATTCTGGCACGACATGATGGGCATTGTGATGGCCGAGATCGCGAGTCTGTCGGAGCGCCGCACATTTCGTTTGCTGACTCCGGAGCTAAGCGGCGGATTGCCGGCGATGCTGGTGCCCAATCCCGGAGTCGACGGCGGATTGATGATGGTGCAGTACACGCAGGCAGCCCTCGTGGCGGACAACAAGGTGCTGGCACACCCGGACAGCGTCGATTCGATTCCTTCAAGCGCGAACCAGGAGGATCACGTCAGCATGGGGGCGAATGCCGCCCGGCACGCCAGGGAGATCCTGGACAACGTGCGGCATGTGCTGGCCATTGAATTGCTGACTGCCGCTCAGGGCGTTGATTTACGGCCTGACGGCCCGGCCCGTCTCGGTAAAGGGACCTCAATCGTCCATGCAGAAGTGCGACGTTGCGTCGAGACGCTTGTTCACGACAGGGCTCTCACCGACGACATCCATTCCCTGACCGAGTTAATTCGATCCGATTCGCTCCGGCAGGCCATTCAAGCGATATCCAATGAGGCAGACTGATGAGCATAGCGACGGACGCTGAGATTGAGGCGTTTCTCAAGGTTCTGGATCCCGAAGACAACGCGACAGGTGGGGGGACTGCGTCGGCCGTGGCAGGTGCCATGGCGGCAGGTCTGGCGGGCATGGTGGCCAGGGTGTCGAGAGGCAAACCCGATCTCGAGCCGGAGCAGTTTTATGATGACATTGACCAGGCTGCCCGTCGCCTGGCTCGAACGCTGTTGGACGGCGGCCGGGAAGACTCGGAGGCCTTTGGCCATGTGATGAGCGCCTATCGGCTGCCGAAATCGACGGAAGGGGAGAAGGCGGAGCGATCGGCTGCCATCCAGCGCGGTCTGGAAGGCGCAACGACAGTTCCGCTCGAAAACGGTGAGCGTTGTGCGGAGTTGCTCGTTCTGGTGAGTCGATTGACTCCGAAACACAACACGAACGCTACCTCAGATCTCGACGTGGGTCGCCGACTGGCGATCGCGGCGCTTGAGGGTTGTATCGACAATGTCGACATCAACATGGGAAGCCTCAAGAACGAGGCCGTGCGCGAGAGCTTTGCGGTACGCTTGAATGAACTGCGGTCCGTGGTCGCGGCTGCCGCGACAGGAGAGGTCGATGTCTGAAGTGTTGATGTGCAAAGCCAATGTCAGTGAGGGCCGGCGCGAGGCTCTGGTTAAGACATTCGTGGACGCTGTCCGCGCGGTCGACGGCGTGATCGTTCCGGACTTTTCGTCGGATCCGGACCATAACCGTTCGGTCATCACATTTCTCGGATCTCCCGAGAGCGTACTGGAGGGTGCCCAGGCTCTGGCCACTGCTGTCTTGCCCGAGATCGACATGCGCGAGCACAACGGAGAGCATCCGCGCCTGGGGGCTCTTGATGTCGTGCCGTTCATTCCCCTTCGGGGGATGGAGACGGAGCGGGCCGTCGAGATCGCGCGTGAATTCGGCCGCTGGTTGGGTGAGCAGGGTGTTCCGGTGTATTACTACGAAGATGCGGCAACTCGGCCCGAACGGCGGAGCCTCCCCAAGATCCGAAAGGGTCAATACGAGGCGCTTCCTGAAAAGCTGGCCGACCCGGAATGGCTTCCCGACGAAGGGCCGGCCGAGTTCAACGCTCAGTCAGGCGCCACTGTAACGGGCGCACGATTCCCACTCGTGGCTTTCAATGTGAATCTGCGCACCGACGATCTCGAGATCGCCCAGACGATCGCGCGCGCCGTGAGACACATCAATGGGGGATATCGATATGTGCGGGGCATGGGATTCGCCCTTGAGGACAAGGGCATGGTGCAGGTCTCGATGAACCTGGTGAACTATGTGGATACGCCGATTCCCCGCGTACTCGAGACCATTCGTTCTGAAGCTGCGCGGTATGGCGTACAGGTGGCCGGTACCGAGTTGATTGGATCGGTCCCGCTCGGGGCCCTCGAAGAAGTCGTCAGACACTACCTGCAGACCCACGATTTCAGGACCGACCAGATCGCCGAGACGGCTCTACTGCCGTGAATCGGCCGGAGTTACTCCACGCGGACCTTCTCGTCACGGGGGCATCGGAGCTCGTGACGCCCGATCCGGCCAGGCCCGGCGTTGTTAACCGGACTGTTGACGGAGTTGTGGCTATCGGCGCTGGAAAGGTCCTTGCCGTCGGGACGAGTGCCGAGGTGGCGGCAGCCGTGGACAGTTCGCAGGCTGTGCAGGTCGATGCGGCGGGCGGTCTCGTTCTGCCTGGCTTCGTGGACTGCCACACACACCTTCTATTCGGTGGATCCAGAGCGAGTGAGTACACCGCTCGGCTGACTGGCGACCCCGCAGCGCTTGAGTCGCTGGACGTACCTACGGGAATCGCAGCCAGTGTGGCGATGACGAGAGCTGCGTCGGATGAAGAATTGCTCACTGCAGCGATGGCTCGACTCGACGCTATGTTGGCGCAGGGAACGACCACGGCCGAGAGCAAGACAGGCTACGGGTTGAGTGCCGAGCAAGAGTTGCGATTGTTGTTGCTCAATCGCCAACTGGAGGATGATCATCCGGTCGATGTTGTCTCGACTTTGATGGCGGCCCATGATTTTCCACCAGCCTCGTCGGATTCCCAGCGCGACGCATATGTGGAGTTGATCGTTGAAGAGATCATTCCTGCGGCCGCCGAACAGGGCGGAGCAGAGTTCAACGACGTATTCTGCGATGATGGGTACTTCACGGTTGACCAGGCACGGCGCGTGCTCGAAGCCGGCCGAGCAGTAAATCTCGCACCGAAGATCCATACGGATCAGTACTCCCATCTGGGTGGGGCGGAACTTGCTGCCGACCTGGCCGTGGTTTCTGCTGACCACCTCAATTATGCGACCGATGAAGACCTGGAGCGACTGGCCGCCGCTGGTGTGACGGGTGTTCTCATGCCGCTGATTGATTTCGCCGTAGCACACCCGAGACCGGTGGATGCGCGCCGGTGGGTTCGGGCTGGTTTGCCGATAGGATTGGCCACAGACCTGTGCCCCGGAGGCTGGGTCGTTTCAATGCCCCTGGCCATGCAGTTCGCCTGC
>JBDHMQ010000010.1:0-16172 GCA_039656095.1 Gemmatimonadota bacterium
CCGAATTCTCAAGCGAGCGACGGAGCTGCAAAGAGCCGAACCAGGTGCTGCGGACCCCGAGGGACTTACCCTCGCGGAACTCTCAGAAATCGCGGCAGAGGCTGGAATCGATCCTTCATTCCTGCAACGAGCGGCGGCAGAAGTCAGTACCCGGACGCCGGCAACGTCAATTATCGAGCAACTTACTGGGGCTCCGATGTCGGTTAGTGTAGAGCGAGTTGTGCCCGGTGAGCTGCGACCGGATCAGCTTGACGGAATCATCCCGCTGATACAACAGGCGACCGATGGCCAGGGAACGGCCAGTGCTGTGGGAAAAACGCTGACCTGGAGCTCTCGAACCGACAGCAACGCGTCAGCCCAACAGGTATTGGTCGCTTCGCGAGATGGTACGACTCTGATTCGAATTGAGGAGACATTCACCGGCCTGGCGGGCGGACTGTTTGGGGGAATTGTAGGTGGCGTGGGGGTTGGGGGTGGTATCGGCTTTGGCGGTGCCATGGCAGGAGTCGCAGGATCCGTGGCCCTGGCATTCGCGCTGCCCATCACAATTATCGGTGGGTCATATCTTGCTGCCCGGACTATCTTCATGAGGGTTGTGCGGAAGCATGAGTCCGCAGCAGTCGGTCTGGGTGACCAGATTGCGGAGTATGTCAGGGTCGAGGGCAATCTGACAGAAACGACAGCAGAACTGTCAGGTAGCGACCCAGACTTACCCCGTATCGAGGGCTAAGTCTGGGAACGCTCAGGCAAGACCGTCCTAATCCGCTTTCCTGAACTTGTCGCGGATGCGTTCTGCATCACCCGGGCTGATCCACTTCAGGATGAAGTAACCGAGCACCAAGACCACCGCGACTTTGATGGCGATTGCCAGCAACGGCATCAGAACGCTGAATAGCAGGCTGAGAACAAACATCCCGAGCAGTCCCATGACCAGCAGGGATCCGATTGCACGTGCCATGTGAACCTCCTTCCATGTATCGATTCAGCGCGGTATCAACCGCGCCGTAAGTCCGTCACTTTCAACCAGCCATACGATCGGTCTTATGACCAGGTTTCAGAATCGGAACCCGAATTTGAGGATTCCGAGTTCCCAGGCAATCCGAGCCTCGTCCTCGACGACTCCATCTGGACCTGGCAGGAGAACAACTGAAACAGGCTCGAAAGTCAACAGTACCCGGCCCTCCGGATCCAGTGGAATTCTCAGTCCCGGCCCGGCGCGGACCGTAAGGCCTTTACGCTGATCCTGACCGCCATTCGTCTGGTAGCCAGCTTGAACGGAAGGGACGAATTCGGCCCGAGGAGCTCCGCCGTCCAGCCCATCGGCGAGTACCCAGGCGACTTCGACGCCGGCCAGAAAGCGCCAACTCGTAGTCATGGAGGCGGCAAATATATCGCCAAATTCCGCCACGACTCCCGTGGTGACACCAAGAACGGGTGGTCCGCCGGCTCGCGCCTTCCCAAATTCCAACGCCCCGCCTGCCTGGATGAATGGACGATCACTGAAGGTTTCGCCGCCTGTCGCCAGGAATCCGAGGCGAGCGTCAATCCGAGGCGTAATTTGGGCTCCAATCGTCGGGACGATGGTCAGGGCCGCTATGAGTGCCAACGTCGCGCGCCGGATCATATCTGCAGTGCCACGAGCAGGTTTGGTACGATCCCCAGGGTGGTTCCTCCTGCTGGATCATCTCCGAAATCGTAATCCTCGAACAGCAACCCCAGAACAGACAGATCGAGGATCAGGTGCCGGCTGAGGGCGAGGGTTGCGCCAGGTCCGCCGTGGACTACGAATCGAGTCGTGACCCTATCTGTCGTGCCGGGCGTATTGTCGGCCAGCATTTCTCCGATGCCAGTCACCCAATACACCTGGGATCTCGCGCCAGTGCGATAACCAAATAGGAACGACATGTTTATGTGAATGAGGTCGATGCGGCCGACGTCCGGGTGTTCGGAGATACATGTCTCCCAGCCAGCCCGGAAACCCATCTGCACGCGAGGATTCGCCCGAAGCGGTTCGAATCGGTGCCCGGCACGAGCCGAGTACCAGGGGCAGGAATCCAATTGCGATTTGGATCCGAACGAGGCAAACCCTACGACAGCCCCAAATTCAAACGACCCGCCCGGTAATAGATCTGGCTCCTGCGCGACCAGCTCATTCGACGGTAGGGTGAGGCCGACAACCATACTCAGCAGAATGAAACCTGCTACGTGCTTACCCATTCGCGCGAACTTCCTGCAACGGTCGAAGGCGAAAGCGAGCATCTACTGCACAACAACGGTCCGGGTCAGGAAATGTCAGAAACGGATTGATATCGAGCTCCAGAATTTCCGGATGGTCGCCGACCAGCAGACTGACTCGCTGGATTGTTTCTTCGATCTTGGCCCGGGCTACCGGAGGCTCCCCGCGGACTCCTTCCAGAATCGGCACGCCGCGAAGTGAATCAATCATCTCGGCGGCGTCCTGGGCCGTCACCGGCTGGATCCGGAAAGACACGTCTTTGAGCACCTCAACGTGAACTCCGCCAAGGCCGAACATCAGGATGGGCCCGAATTGAGGCTGCCAGGCCATTCCGACAATCGTTTCCCGTCCGCCGTCAAGCATCTCCTGGACCAGAATTCCCTCTGCCAAAGCACTCTCGGAAGTCTGGATGAGCAGCTCTTGCAGATCCTGAAATGCCTCGGAGATGGCCCCTGGGCTGTCCAGGCCGAGACGGACCGCTCCTGATTCAGACTTGTGGAGAATTTCTGCGGACGCCGGCTTCATCACCACCGTGCCGCCAAGGGCCTTGCCGGCCGCGACAGCCTCATCCACAGTCCGTGCAACTGACCATCCTGCGGTCGGAACGCCATAGGCCTCGAGAAGCTGCAGGCCTTCGGGAAGGTTGAGGTACTCGCGGCCCACAGCCAGCGCTGAGTCGATGATCGTTGCAGCGGACTCTCGATCAACCTCGAATGTCTGGCGCTCTCCGCGCGGTCGCGCCATCCACTGTCGCTGCCGCCACAAGGCGCCGAGTGCCCGTGCCGCTGATTCCGGGAAGCGGTAGGCCGGGATGGGGGAATCCGCCAGCTCTGCCATCCCCTGCGGCAGGCCCCGCTTGCTCATCAGAACGGCAAGAACAGGCTTGTCTGAGCCCCGTGCCCCCACCTCAAATGCCCGTGCAACGAGGGGCGCCTCGAGGGCCAGCGGGACGTACGAAGCAATGACGGCATCTACGCCGGGATCTCCCAGAACGATCCGGAGTGATTGCTCGATTTGCTCGGGAGATGCGCTCGCGATCATGTCGATGGGATTGGCCACGCTTGCCTCCTCGGCAAGTATGGCCTTCAGTGCGTCCTGCGTTTCTGTCGTCAGGTTGCCGATTTTGAGGCCGTGACTCTCACAAGCATCGGCAATCAGGATTCCCGGTCCCCCCGCGTTTGTCAGAATGGCGACTCGATTTCCTTCCGGAAGCGGGGCCCGGCTGAAAGCGACGGCTGCATCAAATAATTGCTCGATCGTATCGGCTCGCTGGACCCCGCACTGACTGAACAATGCGTCGGTAGCCAGATCGACCTGCGTGAGTGCGCCCGTGTGACTGGTTGCTGCCCGGGCACCGGCGGCCGTCCGTCCAGCCTTAACAGCCAGGATGGGTTTTCCCGCCCGTGTCGTCTCCCGAGCCAGGCGCGTAAACCGGCGTGGCGCACCGAAACTCTCGAGATATAGCAGGATTACGCCAACCTCTGGATCATCACGCCAGTGGGCGATCAGGTCATTACCTCCGACATCTGCCTTGTTTCCAAGTGAGACGAACTGGCTGATACCGATACCGACTTCGCTCGCATAGTCCAGAATCGTCATCCCCATCGCACCAGACTGGCTGGCGAAAGCGATGTCACCGTACGGCGGCAAGACCGGCGAAAACGTTCCGTTCATCGACACGGATTCGCTTGAATTCAACACTCCCATGCAATTGGGCCCCACCATGCGCATTCCGTGTTCACGAACCAGGGCGAGTAACTCGGCCTCGGCGGCCGTACCGGCTCCTCCCACTTCACGAAATCCAGCGGTGATTACAACAAGACCACGAACGCCTTTGTGTGCACAGTCGCGTGCCGTCTCAAGTACGAAACGACTGGGCACGACGATGATCGCCAGATCGGGTACGGTGGGTAGTGAGTCGACCGTCGGGAACGCTGGAATTGAAGCGACGGACGTAGCCTGTGGGTTCACCGGGTAGACGGGGCCTGTAAACCCGGCCTGAACCAGATGTCGTAGGACGGTATTCCCGATACTGCCAGGCCTGCGACTCGCGCCGATGACAGCGATCGAACGGGGACGCAGAATTGGATCGAGCGAAGGAGCTGAGTCAGGGCTGGTATTCATCACGCGGTCTGTTTGGGGCTGTGATGTTCGGCTTTGAGTGGATCGCCGAACATGGAATCTAGATAATGGTTACAGAATACGTCGGACGCCTCGCCGGGGCACGGGTTGAGCTTGCCCAGCAGACCATCCGATCGGACGTTTCACGAAGACTGTCGCCCATCCACCCGGAGATCAGAATGAGATCGACCTTTGCTACGTTGCTTGTCGCCTGTTGTCTGGCAGGGGCCCTCCCGCCAATGGTCCACGCACAGGCGGCGGCTGAAGAATCCGTCGCTGCTACCCTGGATCACCTGCATGCCGCAGCATCTGCCGCTGACGGGGATCGCTACTTTGCCTTGTTTGCGGAAGAAGGTGTGTTCTTCGGAACGGACGCTACAGAAAGGTGGACTGTCGAGCAGTTCAAGGCCTATGCACTACCATTCTTCGAGCAGGGAAGAGGGTGGACGTACTCGCCAACAGAGCGGAACGTCTTCGTTTCGGAGGACGGAACGACTGCCTGGTTCGATGAGCGTCTGATTAATGAATCCTATGGAGAGACAAGGGGCACGGGAGTGCTCGTGTGGCGCGACGGAAGTTGGAAGATCGCGCAGTACAATCTGACCATTCCTGTTCCCAATGAATTGGCCAGCGATCTCGTGGCGCGGATTCGGGAATCCGGGGAGCAAGCTCCGGCCGAGACAGCGCCATAGTGGCAGGAGACTCCACCGTCCCGGTCGTTTAGGCAGACCGGACCCCGCCAAAACCCGCAGAAAGCCGCCGTTGTTGATGGCACGGACAGTGCATTGGCAGGCGGATGCAGAGTCGCTTGCCGATTCACCGCGGACCCGGCATGTTTGGGCCGGTTAGCACTCGTTGCATGAGACTGCTGATAGTGAAGGTCGGGTCGTTTGGATGCCTGACCACGGGGCGCCGCCGCAAGCGTGCGACGTCGACGTGAAGGATAAAAGAACTTACCAGGAGGAACTTCGGACATGTCGAAGATCAGCATCAAGCCTCTCGCCGATCGGATTGTGATTGAGGCGCTCGAGGACACTGAGGAAATGCGGGGAAGTCTGTACATCCCGGATACCGCCAAGGAGAAGCCGATGCAGGGAACCGTGATTGCCACGGGTCCGGGCCGGCGCTCAGAGGAAGGCGAAGTCGTGCCGGTCGAGCTCAGCGTTGGCGATCGGGTATTGTACGGAAAGTACTCTGGGACTGAAGTGACAGTAGATGGCACGGAGTTCTTGATCATCAAGGAAAGTGACGTTCTCGCGGTCATAGGCTGACCCCCGAGAATGATTCACTGCTGAATAGAGACTGACGAGAGGAGTACCTAGCACATGGCCAAGGATCTGAGATTTGACACTGAGGCACGCACTGGCCTCAAGAAGGGCATCGACAAGCTGGCGGAGGCCGTCAAGGTCACGTTGGGGCCGAAGGGCCGGAATGTCGTGATCGAGAAGAAGTTTGGCAGCCCGACCATCACGAAGGATGGAGTGACCGTCGCCAAAGAGATCGAACTCGAGGACAAGCTCGAAGATCTCGGTGCGAAGATGGTCAAGGAAGTCGCTACGAAGACTTCGGACAACGCGGGTGACGGAACGACGACGGCTACCGTACTGGCACAGTCGATCTTCACCGAGGGACTTAAGAGCGTTACGGCAGGAATCAACCCCATGGCACTCAAGCGTGGGATTGATGCGGCCGTCACGTCGGTTGTTGAGCAGTTGGGTGAGATGTCGGTTGAGACGACCGGCAAGAAGGAGATTGCTCAGGTCGCGACGATTTCTGCCAACAGCGATGTGGAGATCGGTGATTTGATTGCCGACGCGATGGAAAAGGTTGGCAAGGACGGAGTTATTACCGTCGAAGAGGCGAAGGGTCTTGAGACGACACTGGAGACAGTGGACGGCATGCAGTTCGACCGTGGATATCTGTCGCCGTACTTCGTTACCGATCCAGACAAGATGGAAGTCGCACTTGACGATCCGATGATCCTGATTCACGACAAGAAGATCTCGTCGATGAAGGATCTGTTACCGATCCTCGAGAAGGTCGCGCAGATGGGAAATCCGCTGCTGATCATTGCCGAGGATATCGATGGTGAAGCGCTTGCTACGCTGGTTGTGAACAAGCTCCGTGGCACCCTGAAGGTCGCGGCAGTGAAGGCGCCGGGATTCGGCGATCGTCGAAAGCAGATGCTCGGCGACATCGCCATTCTCACCGGTGGACAGGTGATCAGCGAAGAGCTCGGTTTCAAGCTCGAGAACGCTGTCGTGAGTGACCTGGGAACCGCGAAACGTGTTGTCATCGAGAAGGACGACACGACGATAGTCGATGGCGGCGGTGATGCGGACAAGATCAAGGGACGGATCAACGAGATCCGCGTCGCGATCGACAAAACGACCTCGGATTACGATACCGAGAAGTTGCAGGAGCGCCTGGCGAAGCTGGCCGGGGGTGTTGCCGTGATTAATGTCGGAGCGGCGACCGAAACCGAGATGAAGGAAAAGAAGGCTCGGGTTGAGGACGCACTGCATTCCACACGGGCGGCTGTCGAAGAAGGCATCGTTCCGGGTGGTGGCTCAGCTTTGCTCTGGTGCCAGACAGCACTCGACAGTCTCAATCGTGGCGACGAGGACGAGAACGTCGGCATCCAGATCGTCCGTCGGGCGCTTGAGGCTCCTGTTCGCCAGATCGCATTGAATGCGGGCGCCGAGGGTTCGATCATCGTTGAGAGAATCCGCGAAAAGGGCGAAAAGAACTGGGGCTACAATGCCGCAACCGGCGAGTTCGAGGACATGTTGAAGGCCGGTGTCATCGATCCAACCAAGGTCACGAGAACGGCGCTGCAGAACGCGGCATCGATCTCGGGTCTGCTTCTGACAACGGAGGTCGCGATCATCGACCTGCCGGAGAATGAGCCGGCAATGCCAATGGGTGGCGGTGGCGACATGGGCGGTATGTACTAAGCCCACGAAGAATTGTCGAGGCATGAAAGGCCCGGCCATCTGGTCGGGCCTTTCTGCGTTGCGAACCTTGCGAGCTCGATGTCTGTTATTCGGGATTGCAGGTCGAACTAACCATTCTTCCGGAAACAGAGGGCTCAGTGGTCGACAGGGTCGGTGTGTCGTGGGTTCACGCGTTTCGCGACGTCTTGCTGATTGTAGTTTCCATTCTGATCGCCTTTTCACTCGACGCTTGGTGGGGTGGTCAGGCAAGGGAGGCTCAGGAGCACGAGTCGCTAACTGCTCTCCACGCTGAGTTGCAAGCCAGCCGCACCGAACTTGACTCGGTAGTCATCCACAACGAATTGCTCGTGGCTCGCGCGCGAGCGTATCTCAAACTCGACCAGGGAACTGTTGCGCGCTTGGAGCGGGATTCTCTCCTATTCGTTTACGGTGGCTTGTTCGGCGGGATGACATTTGACCCGAGTGTCGGAGCTATCGAGGCGATCCTTGCCGGGGGGTTGGATCTGCTTACGAATGTTCAACTTCGAGCGGCGGTCGCTGCCTGGCCTGGTATGCTCCGGGAAATCGAGGTCGATCAATGGGCAATCGTCGAGCGTTGGGAGAAGCTGTCGGACGCTCTAGTCGATGCTGGTCTGGGTATCGAGTTCTTCGAAACTCGAACCGACGAAGGGATCGATGAGGAGGCGCTGCGGAGCTTATTGATTGGGACGATGGAACATCCCCGGTTACGACAGCGTGTGGCTGCGCTCGCAGGCAGTGTGATGGGTTTGCTTGATGAGCTCGGCGATGTTGAGATCAGGCTCCAACAGCTTGAGGATATGGTAGCGACGGAGCTTGGCCCGTAGCAGTGAATACCAGGCGGCGTTTCCAACTGCTCGGGATCTTCCCTCTGGGCCCGGTGTTCTCATCTGTTCGAATGACCATAGCTGTATTTGACGGATTGAGTTGAGTATCTGTGCGTCGCCGATTTTCGGGGGGCGGGGTGAACCAATGGTGGAGGGGAATTGGCTATGAGTCGAGTCCTGTTGGTCGGAGCAGTACTGACACTTGCAGTGGCTGGTTGCGGCGAAGACACGCCGATGGAGCCGGAAGGTAGTGGACCGGTAACGGTCGAGATTAATCAAGGTCCAGTCACACTTGATGCACTTGGGTCGAGCACACAGCTCACAGCGACGGTCAAGGACGGGGCTGGCAATGTTGTTGAACAGCCGCTCACCTGGTCAGCACTCGGACAAGGAGTTGTCTCCGTCACTGCGGCAGGCCTCGTCACGGCGACTGGCAACGGAAGCGAAACCGTCAGTGTCGCCACAATGGGCTCAAACGGGGCCTCGCTTGAAGTCACCGTCTCCCAAGTATCGGTGTCTCTCGATCTAACGGCACCTGTTACCCAATTCTCAATCGTCGGACAGACGACGACGCTGGTTCCGGTGGCATTGGATGCCAACGACAATCCGGTTACAAGTGCCTCGTCGTTCACCTTCGAGAGCGCCAATCCCGCTACCATTTTTGTAGACGGCCAGGGAACAGTGACGGCGAATGGCAGCGGAGCGGTTGACGTCTCGGCTTCAAGCGGTGGTTTGACTGCCACCCTGAACTTCAGGACCACCTTTAGTGGGCCGCAGGGCACGGCAATTCTTGGGGGGACTATCCCGTGTTCAGGGGGAATGGCTGTTGCCTTCCCGTGCGACAGGATTGACCTGGTATCTTATCTGCCAATGTCTGGTCTGGGTGGCGACATTGCCGCCGGAGACCTGCTGAATGACATGTGGGGATGGATTGATCCGGCAACATCAAAAGAGTATGCACTTGTCGGCCTTACAGATGGCGTTTCGTTCGTCGACCTGAGCGACCCCGAGTCGCCCCGTGCCCTGGGCTTCCTGGCCGCAGCCGCGGCGCCGACCAGTTGGAGGGACATCAAGGTATTCCAGAACCACGCCTACATCGTTGCCGATGCGTCGCCCGGCCACGGGATTCAGATTTTTGACCTGACTCGGCTACGGAACGTCTCGCTGTTCACGACGTTCAGCGAAGACGGCCGCTACACAGCCGTCGGCAGCGTTCACAATTTGGTGGTCAACGAAGAAGCGGGCTTTGCCTTTGCCGTGGGTAGCGGCGGCGCTGGTAATACATGCGGGGGTGGACTGCACATGCTCGACCTGGCCAACCCTGGTATGCCGACATTCGCTGGTTGCTATTCTGATCCCAGCATTGGACGCCAGTTGACCGGTTACACACACGACGCGCATTGCGTCGTTTACGCTGGTCCGGACCCCGATCACGCAGGGCGGGAGATTTGCTTTGGAGCCAACGAGACGGCCGTATCAATCGTAGATGTTACGAACAAGGGTGCTCCCATCGGCATATCAACCGCCACGTATCCTGATGTTCAGTATGCTCACCAGGGCTGGTTGTCTCAGGACCATCGATACTTCTTTCAGAACGACGAACTCGATGAGTTATTTGGGATTGTGGCAAACACACGCCTTCTCGTCTGGGACGTGATAGACCTGGATGATCCGATTCTCGTCACGCAGTACTCGGGACCTACCGGAGCGATCGATCACAACATGTACGTGGTTGGCGATTTTCTGTATCATTCGAACTACCACTTTGGGTTGCGCGTTGTTGACGTCTCTACACCGACGGCTCCCGCCGAGGCAGGGTTTTTTGATACACACCCGGTAGACGACGCGTCAGGATTCAGTGGGTCATGGTCGAACTATCCGTTTTTTGGTAGTGGCATCGTCGCCGTGACGAGCGCCGAAGAGGGCCTGTTCATCCTCAGACGCCAACCGTAGAGGGAGTAGCAATCGATGCCTAGTTGGTTGGTGGCTACGATTCGGCAGTGTTGCCCAGCCTGCAGGGAAGGATCCTTGTTTGAACGGGGTCTTTCCTTAAGGCAGGGCTGTCCGGATTGTGGGCTGAACTTCGTCGGTGAAGACGGGGCCCATTATGGCGGACCCGTCGTCATTTCGTATGGCGTTGGCGGAATTGCTGCGTTGCTCACACTGGCGGTCTGGCTCCAATTCGGCGGACTTGGCCGGGCTACCGTGTGGGTTGTACTGGCTGTGGCAGTCGCCACCGTGATCGGATCCTTCCGATACTCCAAGGCATTCTGGACCTGGCTTCTGTACCATTCCGGTGAACTAGACGGCCAGTCTAGAGACGCGTGAACCGGACTGAGCGCGATCGGTTCCCGGCCTTTGCGGCCGAGACTCGTTGACGGCGTCTGATCGTATGCGGAGGCCTTGTCGTTCACGTTCTCGTCGGGGATGCTGCGGGAACTTCCAGATGGTTCAAACCAGCCCTGAACTATCGCCTCAATCTGTCTCCTGGAGTTCAGCAGCCGTGCGCAAAAAACGGCCCGCCAGCTGCTCTGTCCTATCGTCCGCGAGGGCTAGCGCCTCTGCGAGGATCACTTCGACATGCTGCACGAGACTGGGTTCGCCCCAGCGGTACCCGGTCGCCGTCTCCGCGCTGCGTGTATTGCCCATATTCGCTCCTTCGATCAACGCTCGAGCTGCGGCGCCGTCGAAGTGGGGCGAGTCAGGATGCGGTAGTGTATAGAGCGGTTCCGGTTCGGAAGCAGCGTCCTCGTTGACGAAGGCTCTGGACATGTCGATCCTGTTTCAGCGGTCTGATGCGATCGAGCGATACCGACAATATATCAGTAATCTGAACTCTGCAGGAGGAGGTCTGTGAGCGTGGCTGAGAACGTGCCCACGACGCCCGAGCGAGCATGGCAAACCTCAGCCGTGATTCTGGGGATGCTGCCCGTTACTGCGACCCTGTTCGCCCTTATCGCATTGTGGCTTCGCGGGGGTGAACCGACAGGCGACGTCGGAATCCTGACCTGGGTGTGGCTGATCCAGGCATTTGCAGAGGCGGTCGCCATCGTTTTTCTCTGGAATCGTGCGGTGAAGCCACACATTCCTGCGTCAGGCTTCGCCTCCGACCCTGATTTGCTCACGCTCGGCAGCCTGACGACGGGTCTGATCATCTGTATGGCGATGGTCGAGGGCCTTGCCCTGTTCGGTATCATTATTCACTTGATTGGCGGCACTGTGATTCTCGCGCTGATCAGTGTCATTCTTGTCTGGACAGGTTGGTTCGTATGCCGACCGCGGCGTTCCTGGTATGGGCTACGCTAAAGGAGTCACCATGACCATCGAAGTCGTCAACATTGCTGACAAATTCTCACAATTCGACGATCGTTGGCATCCGTTCATCGTCGCTGAATTGAATGGTCAGCAGGTGAAACTGGCTAAGCTCGAGGGCGAGTTTGTCTGGCATACTCATGCCGAGGAGGACGAATTGTTCTTCGTGGTGGAAGGCCGGTTGACCATCGAATTGCGTGACGGGAAGGTAGACTTGCATGCGGGTGAGATGTGTGTTGTTCCCCGTGGTGTAGAACATCGTCCAGTGGCTCACGGTCTCGCGTGCGTACTTCTGTTTGAACCGGCGACCACGAAGCATACTGGAGATGTTGAGAGCGAACGCACCGTCGGCGATCCGGGCTGGATCTAGGCGAGTGTAGCACCGTGGGACAGGGTCCTGGGAGCGTGTCGACACTTGCGACGGGGACACCCGCACGTTTCGTTTCCCGGCGAATACAGGTCAAATATCACCGGGAGTTCCGACATCTATCGTCAAAGTAGATTAGCATTAATTCTGACTCTGCTCACCGTTGGGTGCGCACAGGACACGAATAAGCTCGACGTTAGCGAACCGGGCGTTGACAGCGACGAAACAGGCATGCCAGCCGGTGGGGCACGCGGGATCGTTCGGGATGCGTTAACAGATGCGCCGATTGCCGGAGCGCATGTTTCAGCGGGTGACCTGGGCACCTTGGCGGATGATAACGGGGAATTCGGCGTGTCCCCCTTGCCGCCGGGTTCGTTGGAACTGGTTGCGAATCGCCGCGGTTTCGTTCAAGAGTCGCTCACAGTGATCATCGAGTCCGGCGTATCGACGTTGGTCAATGTTCCAATGTTGCCAGCGGAGCCCGCATGCTGTGAGCTGAACGGACTCTGGTCCGGAGACTTCGTCCTTGACTCGGCCGGGCTCAACGAAGTACCAAGCTCCCGGGACGTCTCAGGTGAACTCGTGTTCGACAGTCCTTCGGCTACTCCGACAGACGAACAGGTATTGTTTTTCGAGGGTCGATCACATGTGGAGTTCAGGACGTTGCTTGGATCCGATTCCGACGTACTTGAGGATGCTCAGGGCCTGGTGTTTGACGGTGATTCTGTAGCGATTACAGTCTTTCCGCGCTTTGGCGACTGGGGGCTCGAAATGCTGGGTCGGGTAACTGCAGACACGATTCGTGGCATCTGGTACCAACGGGCTTCGTGCTGCGGCGCATATGGCACGTTCAAGCTCACGCGGTTAGCCGCAGCGGACTGATCTTACAGTCTGCCCAATGCCTTTCTGGCTGCGACCAGCAGATAGCCGGTTGAGACCAGGCGGCCCATGAGGAATGCGGCGAATGCCGCCGTGATGCCCACCAGGCCGAGTCCCCAACCAGCGATCATGAATGTACCCGCAATCACGCCGACCTCCATGGTGGTTGCTAACGTTATCGGCCTGGTCCGCCGGGCTTGCATGAGGATGGCACGTTGAAACGACATCAGAACTGATAGTCCGGCTACAGGAACTGCCAGTCGAGCAGGGGCGAAGGCAAAGGACGCCAGCTCCGGGCTCAGTCCGGATACAGTCTCGAACCACACACGCGCCATCGGAGTAAACGCGATCAAAGTAAAGGCACCCGTGCTTGCCAGTCCGAGAATCATGGCAAAGCGAGCCAACTCCGCCCGATGTTCGTGGTTCCGACCAAGCAGGGCAATCGACGCGTCCTGAAAGCTCAACCCGAGAGCACGGAAGATGAATGCCAGCGAGTTGACTACCGGGAATACGGCTAGTGACTCGATGGGCGATGCTGCCCTACCCATGAAAAAGGTGAGCAGGGGCTGCACGGCCAGACCGATCACAGACGTGAGGGCCAGCGGACCATAGAACTGGGAGATGCCACGATAGGTGAGCAGCTCTGATGCACCGCCCGGTGGGCATGGAGTAGCCAGCAGGTCCCGGATCGCCTGGCGGGCCATCCAACGCGCAATACCAGCTTCTATCACAACGCCCGTCGAGAGGGCGGCAGACCCCACCCACGCTCCTGGCATATTGGTCCGGAGAGCAAGGAACAACGCCGTTGCTGCCATCGTGGCCAGCCGAATCACGGTCCCGATCGCGATGAGCCTCGTCTGACCAGACCGGATCAAAACGCCCTGGAGGAATCGGCGGATTCCGATTGCAGCCGGCCAGGGCAAGTAGAACCACAGCGCACCATATCCAATATCAGCCACACTGGGTGGCAGGCCGAGCACTCTTTCAATCAGCAGTTCGTAGACGGGTGGCGCCAGAAGTACGAGCAGGGCAACTGTGGATCCAAGGTTCAGAAGGTTGGCAAAATTTCTGAGCTTCTTGTAACTCGTGCGATCTTCGACGAGTGCCGTGGCCGCACTCATCAACATGATCACGGGCGCTTCAATCAGAATCGCGAATGCAAAAGCAACACCGTGCGCTGCCAGGTTGAACTTAGGGTCGGCCAACCTGGCGATAATTGCAGCCAGGAGCGGACCCTCTGTGGCCATCATCAGCCACGTGGCAGCAAGTGGTGCCCAGAATAGAAATATGGACCGGTTGGACAGCTTCATTCGCGATCCGGTCAGGGGACGAGTGGTCTCTCCGGCCGCAGGATGAACAGGCCTTCGTTCATGCTGGACACGATGACGGTCCCACTCTCAAAGAACGGAAATGCGGTCCAGGCACCACTGAAACCTGGCGGGTTGGCGCCATAGGGAGTCGTGTCGAAATGACCGATTTCAAAGGGTGCAGTTGGATCAGAAATGTCGATCACACGTAACCCGGCCTGATAGTTGGCCTGGTACATCCGGTTCCCCTTGATATACAGATTGTGGTCCGTAGAACTGTCGGTTCCCAGTAGCTCTCCCGCATACGTCGGGTCGTCCAGGTCTGTGAGATCCCAGATCAGCGTCTGTGTACGCTCAGTCGTCCCTATCAGCTCATCAAGCTCATCGTCCAGGTAGAAGAACTGATGATCGTCAGTCAACCAACCCTGGTGTATGTATGCCTGAGAAGGGTACGAAGCTGTTGATATGGGAACCGGATTATTCTTGTCTGTAACGTCGACGATTCTCAGGGCAGTCTCGTTGGATGCGAAGCAGATCTGGCGACCGATGTAGTCCTCGTCGAGTCCTCGATAAACCACGCACTGCGTGTCGTGCGTCCGGCCGGCCCAGATCAGGCCCTCCGTGTCAGTGTAGCAGCCGGCGAACGTCGGCTTCTTTGGTGAGCGGATGTCTATCATGTGAAGACCGCCGCCACAGGTCTCACCGCCTCCGCTGGCACCGACAGCGAAAGCGAAGCCGGATTCCGTATCGATCGCAAGGTTATGCGCTGATTTGATCCCCTCGTAAACAGCGTCCGGTTCGAAGCTTGTCGGGGTGTCTGTGGTGTTGCGCAACCTGGTCAGATCAAACACGACCAGGCCATGATCCTGCGCACCATCGCCCGTGAAGAATACGTGGTCCGCATACACCTTGATGTCGCGAGCGCCGCTCCGATTCGCTGGTACGATGCCCATCTGAACGGGACCAGCAGGATCTGTAATGTCCACGATGACCAGGCCGGCAGTTCTGCCCACGAGCGCGTACTCTCGCCCTGATGAAGGATCGGTCCAACCCCACAGGTCGCTTACGCTTTCGCCAACCTGTCCACCCAGCGCGTCAATCGTGAGGAACGAGAGCAGGTCGACCTGGCTGCAAGAGAAGCCAGCCGCGTCACCGTCGGCACAGCGAACTTCGCCGTCCGTGAGCGACGACAATTCCCCCGGAGGATCCAGAACTGTAGCGGACCACATACGATCGGAGTCCATCGAGTACACGACTGCCTGGCCAACTCTGCCGTTGGCGGATGGCGCGCCAGCAACAACCAGTCCCGGCGATGCAGCAAGCGAGGAACCAAGGCCTGCGTTGGCTTCCGTGGATACCGATGGGAAGGTCTCGAGTGCCGTAAGGCCATCGCTTGCTGTCCAGCCGAACGAATACACATACCCCGCACCCTCGCGGGCACCAGGCGCGCCAATCCAGAGCTGACCACCCGCTGCAGCAACGGCTGCACCAAACCGGTTTGTTTCCGCACCTCCGGGAGCGACTACACGGCGGGATTCTGTCCACGCTCCCGAGGCCGAGCTACGAGCTACGACTACCTGGCCGATATCATTGCCTGTTCCCGGAGCACCTACATATAGCACCCCATCCTCGACTGCCAGGGCCGATCCGAAGCGCCTCAGGTCTCCCAGTTCCTCACCGTTGATTCGTGCCTGTTCAGCCCATCCCCCGTGCTCTTCCGTGAAAACGTACACAATCCCATCGTCTTGCCGGGGCGCTCCCACGAATACACGACCATCGGCCACGGCGACTGCGGAACCGAATCCGTTGCCCGTATCGCCGGATTCCGGGACGAGCGTACTCTCGACTACCCATTCACTGGTCTCCGAATTGAACCGAAGGACCTCTACGCCGCCTTCTCCCTGGCGAATCGTCGCAACGACGAGCAGATGGCCATCCGCAGCCAGAATGTGTTGAGCGGGCCGGAGAATTTTCATCAGACTGGGGAGATCCAGCTGCTCTTGAGCTTCGTCGATCGCGACCCCTGCTTGAGGGCCAATGGGGGACTGTGCGACCCACTCACCGGCTTCAGTTCGTCGATAGGAAAGCGCGTAGATCGCTCCACCGGGGTCGCCGCTGCCCACGAATACCTGCCCGCCACCCGCCCAG
>JBDHMQ010000011.1:0-19297 GCA_039656095.1 Gemmatimonadota bacterium
TCGGTGGCCAGACCCGTCGAATCGAGCTGAACCAGGCGGCCTGCCATCAACCGCCGTGCGATCCACGCACCGTATGCGGTCCAGATGGTCGCGGGGTCGTCTCCACCGGCAATCGCCTTCACGACAACCTCATCGTACCGCGTGGTCGCTTCGGTGAATGCTGTTGGATCCGTTTCCTTCAGGCGACGAAGCAGCCCTCGATACGTCGGGCGCATGTCGGCCATTCCGGCGTCGGCCAGCGCGCCAGTTGTTTGCTCCTGGATCGGGTCTTCCGACTTACTCACCCGCCTTCATCGAGTCGAGGAACTCTTCATTATTATCGGTGCGCCTCAGCCGTTCGAGGAGAAACGAGATCGCCTCAGCCGGCGGCATGTCCGCCAGGAAGTTGCGCAGCAGATAGATCCGATTGAGTTCGTTTTCGTCGAGCAGCAATTCTTCACGACGGGTGCTGGAGCGGTTCACGTCGATCGCCGGGTAGATTCGCTTGTCGGCAATCTGGCGGTCGAGCAGGACTTCACTGTTGCCCGTTCCCTTAAATTCTTCGAAAATCACCTCATCCATTCGGCTGCCCGTCTCTACGAGCGCCGTAGCGATGATCGTCAGGCTGCCGCCTTCTTCGATGTTGCGGGCAGACCCGAAGAACCTCTTCGGTTTGTGCAGGGCGTTGGCGTCGACACCACCTGACAGGATTTTTCCTGAATGCGGAACCGTGGTGTTGTACGCCCGTGCAAGGCGCGTAATCGAGTCGAGCAGGATGACGACATCCTGTTTGTACTCCACCAGGCGCTTGGCCTTCTCAAGCACCATCTCTGCGACCTGCGTGTGTCGGTCGGCCGGCTCGTCAAAGGTCGAAGAGATAATCTCCGCGTCTACATTTTCCTCCATGTCGGTGACTTCTTCGGGCCGCTCGTCGATGAGCAGCACGATCACATACACGTCCGGAGAATTCTCACGTATGGCGTTTGCCATTTTCTGCAGGATGATCGTCTTACCGGCTTTCGGCGGCGATACGATCAGCATTCGTTGCCCCCTGCCGACAGGAGCCATCAGGTCGAGAACCCGCATCGATACGTCACCGTTGGCGACTTCGAGCGGGAGCCGATCTTCGGGATATCGTGGGCGAAGGTTGTCAAACGCGATTCGGTGCTTGGCTGCTTCCGGATCGTCGTTGTTAACCTCTTCCACCTTCAGCAGCGCGAGGTAACGCTCGCCGTCTTTCGGGGGGCGCACCTGGCCGAGAATCGTGTCTCCGGTGCGAAGATCGAACCGCTTGATCTGCGACGGCGAGACATAGATGTCATCCGGGCCGTACAGGTAGTTCCAGTCCTGGCTGCGCAGGAATCCGTAGCCTTCGGGGAGAATCTCGAGGACGCCCTCACCACGAAGGACGACGTTGTTGTCGAGAAGGCCCTGCTCGATGCGGAAAATGAGATCCTGCTTCCGCATTCCCGAATAATTGTTGATGCGCAGTTCTTCGGCCATGCTGTGCAGCTCGGCCACGTCTTTGGATTTTAGTTCGGCGATGTCCACCAGGGGTTGCTCCGTAGTTCGGCCTGCCACCAGCGAGTGGGGTCGGTCGTGCAGAAATTCACATCTTGCAGGGGTAAGAATGGGTTGGCCCCGACACGATACCCGATCTGATTGAACCGGTCAAGATCGCGGGGCAGGTCTTTCATCTATACGTTTGCCGACCTTGATGGGTTCCGAGACATGAACCGGTCCGATCTGCAGGAGATTGCATGTCCAGACACAATCGTGAAGCACGCGGTACAGATCAGCACGGCGTGCTCTGGAATATCGGCTATCAGCCGGACTGGTTGAGCCGGATCAAGATCTCACGCCCTCTTCCGGCGGGCCGGAGAAGGTCGAGCCTGACGATATTCCGCAATCCGAAACGCCGGGCAGAAACCACGCCGGGCCGCGTCGTGCGGACAGACATCAGGGCGGTAGACGATTCCGTGCGGTTTCGGGTTTCGATCGAAGACCCGGACCAGATCGTCGAGTCGATTGTCGTGGTCACGCGTCAACGGCGCGGCAAACGATCGGAAAAAGTGAGCTTTGTCCTCGACGCGAAGCTGCCACCGCCGCGTAACTAAAAGAGTCGGAACCGCAACCAGCGGAGTGGATCTGCCGCAAGTTCGACTTGCAGGCTGTCCGACAGGGCCTGCGTTCGTTCTGTCTGGAGTTTCAATTCCTCATCGTACAGCAGGCGGCCGGCCGTTCCCCTGGCGGCGCGAAGACTCGCATCGAGGCGTTCAGTTCTCGCACTGAGCTCTTTCAACGCCAGTGTGAGCGGTTCCAGGGAGCTCGCCCTGGCTGAAGCCTGTCCTGACAGGGTGTTCATCGACCCGGACAGACTGGCCATCCGTGCCCGCGACACGGAGTCGCGTGCCAACTGCCAGAAGCCTCCCGATCGGGCCATACTCTCCCGCAGCAGCTCAGTGTGTCGTCCAATAGCCGTCAGCTGTCCTGCGACTTCAGGATGGCGACGCAGCTGCGGAAGGGTACCGTCGCCCGTGGCGAATTCGGATTCGAGGCGCGCGAGATCTTCGGAGAGTGCGGCCACAGCTACGCGGCCAGAATCTGCGAGGGCCCGAAAAGTCTCGATCCTGGGTACCGGCGTAACGGTTAGTGTGTCCGCGAAGTTGAATGGCGGTGCGTCGGGTGATCCGGGACGAAACTTGACTACGGGCGGCGCCAGCAATGATGACTGTCCGATCTGCGCGGTTGCATCGGACCGCAATGAGCGAACGGCTTCCAGCAGCAAGATGACATGCAACGCGACGCGACCGGGTTCAGAAGATCCAGAGTCGACGAACGAAATCGATTTCACTCGTCCGGCTGGCTTTCCTGCGACCCACACATCGGCCCCCGGTGCCAGACCCCTGATGTCGTCGGCCAGCAATATTACGGTTGGCCCCTCGAGAAATTCGCGTCGCAGCGCATCGAGAAAGAAAATGCCGATAGCAAGCAGGATCAGCGTGGCAAGCACGATGATTCCAGGAACGACGTCCTGCCAGCTTTCGTGTGGCCTTTGGTCCATTCCGAACGATACGGGGGCTCCTTCTGCGCGTCCATTGTTTACGCGAGTCTGGTTCTGGCCTAAGCTTGATCGATGCGGCTAACCTCTCTGCTTGCCTGGATCGGCCGTCAGGCCACGGCGCTGGTCGCGCTCATCGGGCGCGCCGCTCAATTCATATGGTCGATTCTCACGGCCATAGCAGACCTGCGTACGTGGGTTCCACTGACGGCAGTGCAGGTACGTCGCATCGGTGTTGATTCGATTCCCGTCGCGCTGTTCATCGCGCTGTTCACCGGCATCGTCCTGTCGCTCCAGAGTTCGTACACGTTTAGCGGAATCGTGCCCCTGTATTTTGTGGGCGTACTCGTCGGCAAATCGATCATGCTCGAGTTGGGCCCTGTCCTGATCGGCCTCGTGCTGGCCGGACGAGTGGGAGCGAACATCGCCGCCGAGATCGGCACGATGCGGGTGACTGAGCAAGTTGACGCCCTGGAAATGATGGCCTGGAATCCGGTTTCCTACCTGGTGGTCCCCCGGGTCGCAGCTGGAATCCTCACTTTTCCGATTGTGACAGTGCTCGGCCTGGTCGTGGGTATCGTAGCCGGATGGTTGACGGCGATCGGCCTCCTGGATCTCTCGACACAGGAATTCGTGCGCGGCCTGCGGATGTTCTACCAACCCTTCGATCTGTCGTATCCGTTGATCAAGGCCGCGAGTTTCGGTGCAATCGTCACGACGGTTGGCGCGTTGCACGGCTACCATACGCGTGGGGGTGCCGCCGGAGTCGGTCGCGCGGCTACCAACGCTGTCGTGATCTCGTGCATGTTGATTCTCGTGTTTGATGCACTTTGGGCGGTCATTCTTCTCTGATGATTCGCCTGGAGGGAGTATCCAAGGGATTTGGCGCCAACAGCGTCTTAAGCGGACTCGATCTGGTCGTCCCCGCGGGATCCATGCTGGCGGTGATAGGCCGTTCGGGAACGGGCAAATCTGTGCTGTTGAAGTGCGTAGCGCGTCTGCTGAACGTGGATAGTGGATGTGTTGAGGTAGGGGGCGAGAACGTTGGTCAGGCAGACTCACACGCCGTGCGGCGCATCAGAAGTCGCATGGGGTACGTGTTTCAGTTCGCCGCGCTATTCGACTCCATGACAATCGGCGAGAATGTCGAGGCGCCGCTCCGCCGGGAGGGGGTATCACCGGTCGAGGCGACGCGAAGAGCCGACGACGTGCTTGCACGGGTCGGACTCAAGGGGATCCGCAACCAGCTTCCGGCTGAGTTGTCGGGGGGTATGCGCAAACGCGTTGGAATCGCCCGGGCCGTCATTGCCGAGCCGGAATACCTGTTGTACGACGAACCTACAACGGGACTGGACCCGGTTACGACGGCCGTGATTGACGATCTGATGCTGGGTCTCAAGCGTGATCTGGGGGCAACGGGTATCATCGTTACACACGATGTTCGCAGTGCCCTTCGCGTAGCCGATCGCGTGTCGTTGCTGCATGAAGGGCGTCTGCACATTGAAGGAACACCGGAGGAGATCCGGAATTCGGACGATCCCCTGATACGGGCATTCGTCGAAGGCAAGTCCGAGCTGTGGCCGGAAGACTCCGGTTCCAGGAGGTAACGTGGCACGCAGAAATGAAATCGTCACCGGGGTATTCGTACTTCTCGGCCTGGCCGTCGTGGTGGTCGTGGGCATCTGGATGTCCGGCGGTCGCTGGGGTTCGCAGGGAACGGTACTGACGGCACGTTTCCGGGCCGTGGGCCAACTGCGGCCAGGAAGCCCGGTGAGCTTCCGCGGCGTGACAATCGGTGCGGTCGAAGCAGTTCGGCTGACCGAAGACGGTACCGTCGCAGTGGACATGCGTCTTCGCCCGGAGTCCCCGGTGCCCGAGCAGCCGGTCGTGCTGTTGCAGGCGTCTTCATTGTTCGGTGACTGGCAGGCGGCTCTGTATCCGGCGATTGAACGGCCGGACATCGCGGCAGACACTGTCGGTCTTCTTCCTGGAGTCATCCCCGGCGGAAGCCTGGCGGAGTTCTCTGAGTTGAGCGAGCACACGGCAGAAATCGCGGCCAATCTTCGGGGGATCACCGAACGACTGGAGATCGCGTTGAGTGATCAGTCAGCCGCAGAAGTCAGCGGTGCGATTCATAACGTCAATCTCGCTACCGAGGAACTACTCGGATTGCTGAGGGACCAGCGGACGGCGCTTGATCGGCTGGCGGGTGACGTTGAGGACGCTGGAAGTACGATTCGGGACGCATCGGGCGCACTCCAGGGAACCTTGAGCCGGCTCGATTCCGCTACGGTGGGCGGCCGCCTCGACCGGATGTTTGCCAATGCTGAGGCGAGCACGGCCAACTTGAAGGAAGTGACGGCTGAGTGGCAGGAAGCGGGACGTCGCTTGAACACGACGCTGAGCCGGGCTGACAGTACGCTCATGGAGGCAGGTGAAGCCCTGGCCCGAGTAAACCGCGGCGAGGGAACGCTGGGCCGGCTGACCTCCGACGAAGTGCTGTACGAGAACACAGCTGCGACGCTGGAGGAACTCCGGGCCTTGTTGGATGATCTCAAGACCAACCCCGGCAAGTATTTCCACTTCTCGGTTTTCTAGATCAAGGTCTCGCTCGGCGAGCCAGGGTGGGCGTCGCAGGCGACAAAGTGTCACAAGCTTCGTTGCCTGCCAGTGTCTTTCGCGTAAACAAGTTAGGGTCACCGGCACAAGGCCGGGGTCGAACCCTGACGCGGAGGACAGTTGTGAGCAGATCGGTGAATCGAGTAATTCTGGTCGGGAATGCAGGTTCTGATCCAGACATCCAGCGCACGGCTTCTGGAACGACGGTGGCCCATCTGTCATTGGCGACGAACCGTCGTTACCGGGTGAACGGAGAGCTGCAGGAACGGACTGACTGGCATCGTCTTACATTCTGGGCGGCAGCCGCAGAGACCGTCGAGCAACACGTTCGGAGCGGCAATCGACTGTATGTTGAAGGTCGCATCGAGTACGGATCGTATGAACGCGATGGCCAGTCAGTACCGACGGCAGATGTCGTTGTACAGGAGTTTGTTTTCCTGGACGGAACGGCAGATGATGGCCGCCGAATCGATGAAGCGGACGAACCCCTCGAAGTCGAGGAGCCCGCGACGGTTTGAAGTTGCCGTTGCCGGGTTCGGTCATGAAGACCAAGTTCTTCGTTTCCGACACACGGGAGCGTCGATCGCATGAACCCACGGATGACAGGGCGCAGTGAGACCACCGGGATAGCACCCGAGGTACGACTGCAGCCTGTTCGACTGGCATCCGCGCCCCCGATTCGTGTGCTGGTTGCCGGGGCGGATGGATTCCTCGGTAGCCATCTGCTTCCGCGACTGGAATCCCGAGGACACCTCGTCCGAGCGACCTTTCACGATGCGGATGGTCCTGGACGCAGTACGGCTCCTGGGGTGGACTGGCGAGAGGTAGACCTGACCCGTGCCGATCAAGTCGAGGGTCTGGCGCATGAGTGCGATGTCATCGTGCACCTGGCGGGCCTGTTTTCCCGAACCGGAGGTCAGACTCTGGCCGGAGTACACGGTACCGGGACTCGACTTCTGCTGGCCGAGGGAATGAGAGCCGGCGTTTCCCGGTTCGTCTACGTCAGTGTCCTGGGAGCAAAGCCGGGAGGCGGTGAGTACTTCTGCACCAAGTTTGATGCGGAGAGTGCCGTGGTCGCCTCGCCTCTGCCGAGCATCGTGCTGCGTCCGTCGGTGATTTACGGTCCGGGGGATCAGTTTACCGCCACGATCGTGCGGTTGCTCCAAAAGCTGCCGGCTTTTCCCATGCTGGCCGGTGGAACGTTCAGGGTTCAACCGCTCGCAGTAGAGGATATGACTGATGCGTTGATCCAGTGCGTGGAACGCAAGGATCTGGATGGACGACAGTTCGAGCTGGCGGGACCGGAGCGGCTGATGTTTCGGGAGATCGTCGGGTTCGTAGCCGAGGCGCTTGGAATTCAGCGGCCAGGACTGCATGTGCCCCGGCAGCTCGCGTCTGTGGCAGCGATTTGCGCACGATACCTTGACCTGCCGGCACCGTTTGTTCTCGAGCAGCTCGAGATTCTAACCACGGGAAGTGTACTGAGTACGGAGGATAACCCCCTGCTCAGCGTGTTCTTCGTGAAGCCTCTTCCATTCAGGGATGCGGTCGCTGATTACCTGGATGGCGTGGAATGACGATGCAGTTTGCCGGAAACGAAGATCACAGCTTTCTAACGGTTTCGAATCTGCTGTCGCTGACGCGAATCCCGCTTGGACTGACATTTCTCGCAATCGACGATCCGATGATGGCAGCAGCTGTCCTGGCCGCCGGGGCTGTTACGGATCTACTCGATGGACTGATCGCCCGACTCACCGGAACCCAGACCGAAGTCGGAGCCCTGCTCGACCCGTTCTGCGACCGTATTTTCGTGTTCCTGGCGCTCGTGTCGTTTCTACCGACCGGCTACGTGGACTGGGCTGGATTCGTGATCCTGATCCTGCGGGACATTTTTACCGGCGGCGTTTTCATCATCAGCAAGCTTGCCGGTGGACAGGCACCGTTTCACTCTCGGATGGGCGGACGACTCACCACCTCGCTGCAGGTGGTAGCTCTGTTCACGCTCATATTCGCCCCGGAATGGGTGATCCTGCCCATCCTGGCAGTGGGGATCGCATCCGTGTACGCGATCATTGACTACGGCATGGCCGGTATCCGGACTGCCAGCCCAGGCATCGGTCAGGTTTCTTCCTAGTTCGACGGTTCCTGCGGCGCCTCGTCTCCTGCACTCTCGTCGTCATCTGACGTTGCGCCATCCGACGGTGGCTCGTCGCCGATAATCATGAGTGGCGCGTCCGGGAACAACATCCCCTGACCTCCGATTACGATGCGCTGGCCGGCGCTGATGCCACTGAGGATCTCGACTTCGCCGGGTCGCCGGACACCGAGTTCCACTTCGACGCGACTGGCCGTGTTTTCTGGCGTAATCGTCCAGACAAAGGTCGAACCCCGGAGCGGTAGAACGGCCTCCTCCGGAATCACGACTGCTTCGGGGCGTATGTCGGTCGCCAGCCTGACTTCGATGAACATGCCCGGTTTCAAACTGCGGTCGGCGTTCTCGACGACGGCCTTAACCATGATTGTGCGGCCTGGCAGACGCACGCGTGGGTCGACGAAATCGACGATGCCGGTGAACTGCGTGTCCGGGATGGCGGCCACGGTAAATGATACCGTCTGTCCCTCTTCGAGCACCTGGGCGTAGCGCTCTGGCACATCGAATGAAGCGCGATGCGGATCCACCGTCTGCAAGGTCGTGAGTGGCGACGTCGTCGTGAGATAATCACCCAGACTTACGAGCCGTTCTCCAACCTCTCCGGCGAACGGGGCGCGAACGACTGTGCGACGCAGGCGGGTCTGCTGAAGCTGAAGCTGGGCGCGCGCACTGCGGGCGGTAGCCTCGGCCTGCTCCAGTTCCGCCTCGGATGACGCGTTGGCGGCCAGGAGTTCACGCGTACGTGCCAGGGCCTGCGTTGCCAGGTCCATTTCGGCCTCGAGCCGGTCTACCTCGGCCTGCAACTCCTCGTCGTCTACCTTGAACAGTGCCGTACCGCGCGAAACCTCAGCACCCTCGCGTACGAGGATCTGCTGAAGTCTGCCCGACACTTCGGGTCGCAGTTCAATCGACTGAACGGCCTCGATCTGACCTGTGGACCTGAGCTCGTCGATCACGGTATCGGCTCGAGCGACTGCCGCTCGGACGAGCATGGCCCGCTCCCCGCCGAACCCCTCGGACGCACCGTCCGCTCCACCGCACCCGGCCACCAGGCCGGCGACGAGTACTGCTACCAATGACGATCTGTTTCGTCCGTCCATACGACCTCGTGCCTCTATCTCCCGCATGTCATCCTCGATTTCCGTTTTCCGCACATCAGAACAATCGCCGACCAAGAATGGCCTCGATCCCGGCCAGGGCCAACCGCGTCGCAAACCGGGCCTGGACAAGACCGGCTTCGGCCTCCGCGAGGTCGACCTGGGCGGTGATCAGTTCGATGATCGTCGTCGCACCACCCGTATATCTTTCCGTCTGCACCCGCAGGTTCTCGGTTGCTACATTTACACCGCGCTCCGCCAGCACCGTGGCAGCTCGAGCTGTCGTGTGCGTCTCGTACGCCTCCGTCACATTACGTGCGGCTGCCCGCCGGGCATCGGCCGCTGCCACGTCGGCTACCTTCCTGGCTGTACCGGCACGGAAAACCCGGAGCTCCCTCGCGCCGCCGTCAAACACCGGAAGCGACAGGCTCGCCCCGAAAACCGTACGGTTCGTGGCGTCCGGGATCAGGTCTTCGTCGAAACCCTGCCACGTTCCGAACAGAGTCAGGCGGGGCAGATAAGACGACCGTTCGACCTTGAAGGCCGATTCTGCCAGGCGCTGCTGTGCCTGGGCTACGAGTAGTCCCGGACTGATCCTCGTCGCCTCATCCACGGCACTGGCGAGCGACAGCGGAAGCTCCTGGAACGGAACCGCGTCGGATTGGGCGGCGTCCACCGGACCGTCACGGCCTATGCGGCGACCTAACTGAAGCCGGGAGATGGTCAATGCAGAGCGCTGCACGAGTTCATCTACCTGGGCTCGCGTCAGTTCAAGCAGCAACTGGAGCGAATCAGTTTGAACGGCCGCTCCTGACAGCACACGTGCGCGAGCAACGCTGAGCTGTTCGGTTGCGCGGCGCACCCTCTCTTCTGAAACGACCAGGAGCTGGCGCTGGGCGATGACATCATAGTAGTCCGATTCCGTCGCCAGAGCGGTCTGGTAACGTGCCTGAAGCTCTCCCGCAGCCGCGCCATCTATAGCAGCCCCCGCTCCGGAGAGCTCGTGGAACTTGGCTCCCCCCCGAAAAAGATCGTATGAGGCGGAGAGCGCGAACGTAGTGAGCCGGTCCGTGACAGCATTCGTCCCGATGTTGAACTGCTCAGGCGAAAACTGCGACAGCGACCACTGGAAATTCACCGATGGCAGGAGGAACGCAGACCAGGCGGATCGCCGGACCCACGCCGCATCGCCCACCTGGCGTAAAGCTGCCACATAGTTCGGATCTACATGTGCCGCCGACTCAAGCGCCTGTGCAAGCGTGACCACGGGTATGGTGTCCCCAACCGCGTTGGCATCCTGCGGTGCCGGCGTGACCATGAGGCCTGCACTCGCATGGACCGCTACGAATAGCGCTGCAGCGATCATGGGCCGCCCTCCGCGCGTGCCGGCGAGAGCGCTCCCCACTTCCGGGTCAGGCGTACGCGCACGGCATCAAGCAGCACGTAGACGACCGGCACGAGGAATAGCGTCAACAGGGTCGAAAACAACATTCCTCCTACAATCACGTAACCGAGCGGCCGCCGGCTGGCGGAACCAGCTCCCAGGCCGAGAGCGATCGGCATCATCGCAATGATCGTGGCGACCGACGTCATAAGGATGGGTCGAAGCCGGATCCTCCCGGCTTCCAGGACCGCGTCCAGCGTATCCATCCCACGCCCCTTCAACTGGTTCGCGTACTCTACCAGGAGGATCGAATTCTTCGTGCCCAGACCGACGAGCAGAATCATTCCAATCTGGCTGAACAGGTTCAAGGTCGAGCCCGTAATCATCAGGGTGACGAGCGCTCCCGTGACCGCCAGCGGCACCGACATCAGCACGGTCAGCGGATGAATGAGGGACTCGAATTGCGCTGCCAGGACCATGTAAACAACGATCAAGGCCAGGATGAACGCGAAATAGAGCGCGTTGCCGGTCTCCTCGAGCTCCCGTGACTCGCCGGCCAGGGCTGTGGTGCTACCTCGAGGCAGTACCTCTGCCGCCAGCGCGTTAAGCGAATCGACGGCTGCGCCGAGCGTGAAGCCCGGAGACAGTCCCGCCGTGAGCGTGAACGATCGCACCCGGTCGTAGTGGCTGAGTTGGGTCGGCCCGACGCTCTCGTTGATCAGCGCCACCGCATCCAACTTGATCTGTTCACCATCGCGGCCTCGTACGTAGATGTTCGTCATGTCTGACGGTGTTGCGCGGTCTTCATCGTCGAGCTGCAGCAGGACGTTGTACAGCTTGCTGTCCCGAGTGAACGTGCCGACCCGCTGACCACCCAGAAGGGTCTGCAGTGTGCCGGATATATCGGCAATGGACACGCCCAGATCTTCCGCCCGATCGCGATCATACGATATCTCGAGCTCCGGTTTGTCGACCTTGAGGTCGGTATCCACGTTCACCAGGCCAGGAATCTGTCTCGCCCGGCTGAGGAACTCATCCATACCCACTACGAGTGAATCGAAGTCAGGGTTGCGCACGACGAAGCTGAGCGGGCTTCCGAACCCGATAGCCGGCGGAACCTGCGCGAATGCCATTACATCGGGGATACCGAACAGCTGACCGCGAACTTCATCCACGATGTCCTGAACACTGCGGCCCGGACGATTCTCCGGCTCCTCGAGTCGAGCGAACATGATGCCCGTATTCACATTGCCGAAGAAGCCGATGACGCTGAAGTGGTGCTCCACGCCGGGTGTATTCTGGACGATCCTCTCGGCCATCTGCTGATGCTCAATCGTATACTCAAGCGTCGATCCAACAGGCGCCTGAAGGAATACGATGAAGAATCCGCGATCGTCCGTCGGAATGAACTCCCTGTCGAGCGAACGAAACGCAAATCCTGCACTGAGTACTACGAGTACAGCCGTCGCGACGACCGCCAGCCGGTGATGGATCGCGACGTCCAGCGCCCGGCGATAGCCATCCTGAATTGCGATAAAGCCGCGCTCGAACGCCATGAACAGCTTGCCGTGCGACTGGGGAACTCGCAGCACCTTGGCCGACACCATGGGCGTCAGCGTCAGTGCGATAAAGCTGCTGATGATTACGGAGCCAGCGAGGGCCACCCCGAACTCATTGAACAAACGACCGGCCGTTCCCTGGAGAAACAGCAGCGGCGTAAACACCGCAACCAGGGTCACCGTCGTGGCGATTACGGCAAACGCAATCTCACTCGTTCCACGGCGTGCAGCAGTCGTCGGATCTTCTCCCAGTTCTTCCTGATGGCGATAGGCGTTCTCCATCACGATAATCGCATCGTCCACCACGATGCCCATGGCCAGGATCAGGGCCAGAAGCGTGAACTGATTGATGGAAAATCCGAATGCGTACAGCAAGGCAAATGTCGCTACGATTGCCGTCGGGATCGCCAGTGCCGGCACGAAAGTCGCCCGCAGATCACGCAGGAATACGAAGATGATCAGAATGACCAGAAGACCCGCCAGAATAAGGGTCTCCTGTGCTTCCTGGATGGAATTCCTGACGAATCGAGACGAATCGAAGCCGAGCGTCAGCTCGATGCCCGGGGGCAGCGCCTCTCGGATGGCCGGAATCTCTGCCCGGATGTTATCGGACACCTGGACCAGATTTGCCTTCGACTGCCGCACCACGCCGACAGCTACAGCTGGTGTACCGTCGAATTGCAGATAGCCGCGGCGATTCTCAGGGCCCAGTTCGATTCGAGCGATGTCGCCCAGCCGCACGAGCTGCGAGCCCTGCGACGCGACAACGATGTCGGCAAACTCCTCGGGTGTCTTCAGCTCGCCCATCGAGCGCACGGAGAACTCGCGCTGTTGCGATTCGATCCGGCCCGCCGGGATTTCAACATTGCGCGTGAGGATCGCCGATTGGACGTCCTGCACGGTAATGTTCCGGGCGACCATGGCAGTCGGTGACAGCCAGATCCGCATCGAGTAGCGTTTCTCGCCGAAAATCTGTGCCCGACCCACGCCGTCAACGGACTGCAGCCGCTGCTTTACCACGCGATCTGCAATGTCCGATAACTCGAGCAAGCTATAGTTGTCAGCCGCCAGCGCCATCCAGAAAAATGGCTGAGCGTCTGCATCCTGCTTTGTGACGACGGGCTCCTGAATCTGTTCGGGGAGTCTGCCGCGCACCCGGGCCACTTTGTCCCTGACGTCCTGTGCTGCTACCTCCAGATCCCGATCAAGCGTGAACTCGAGCGTGACATTACTGGACTGTTCGGAACTCGAACTGGTAATCGTACGGACACCCGGGATCGTGCTCAGCTCTTCCTCGAGCACGTCGGTCACCGTGGTTTCCATGACGCGCGGATTCGCACCACGTAAGAAGGTGCTGACCGATACGACCGGCGGGTCCACGTCCGGAAGCTCACGCACCGACAGGCGCGTGAAGCTGATTGCACCAAAAAGCACGAGTGCGATGGCAACCATCGTGGTCAGTACTGGTCGCTGAATACTCGTATCTGAAATTCTCACTCCACCCACCCCCGTCGTAGCTGCTTGCCGCTGCCGATAGGACCCACGGTGGTGGACCTGGCGGTTGAGAAATCTAACACCCCTGGGGTCCGATGTGTTGAGACGTCCCCGGTACGCTGATACCGGTTGAAATGGCTGTGCTGGCGCAACCGGGAAGGGAAGACAGTATCTTGCGACTCTTCTCGTCGGACGCACCGTTCGCCAGGAGTCGTGATGGCGCTTGAGATCGTTCGGTTGGTGAGCGACGTAACTGCATCCGTACAAAGCGTATGGGGCTGGCATACGAGTCCCGGGGCCCTGCAGCGGCTGATACCGCCCTGGGAGCCGATCCACGTTGTGGAGCGGGACAAAGGCATCGAAGAGGGGACCCGGACCACAGCTCGTGTGGGCACCGGACCGCTAGCGGTGGACTGGGTATCTGAGCATCTGGCGCCCGAACCGGGCCACAGCTTCACAAATTTCCAGGTCAAGGGTCCGTTCGGTACCTGGCGGCATCGCCACCTGTTTTCGGCAACCGGCGAATCGACTTGCGAAATCGAAGATCGGATAGAGTACGAACTGCCTCTTGAGCCACTCGGGGCCCTCGCCACCGGCCGATACTTTCGAGAACGCATCGAGCGGGGAGTCGCCTATCGGCACCGGGTGGTTAAACGCGATCTGGCCCTTCACCAGAAAATCGGGTTATCGAGCGGTCAACGGGTTGGAATCACGGGTGCGTCGGGACTCGTCGGGTCTGAGCTTACCCATGTGCTGACCACCGGGGGGCATCAGACGACCTCTCTGCCGCGGCCCTTGTCAGGAGGGCTGACCGCGTCGTCTCTCGAGGGACTGCAAGCGGTCGTGCATCTCGCTGGTGAGCCGATCGCTGCGGGGAAGTGGACGCCGGAGCGCCGTGAACGGATTCACGACAGCCGCGTCGAGGGCACCCGAATACTCAGCGAGACTCTCGCCGGGCTGAACAGGCCGCCTGATGTGTTGATCTGCGCATCGGCCATCGGCTTCTATGGGGACTGTGGCGACGAGGTCCTGAACGAGCAGTCGTCCAAGGGTGACGGTTTTCTCGCTGAGCTCGTTGACGAATGGGAGCAGGCGGCGGAACCGGCCCGGGCGGCCGGCATTCGGGTCGTTCACTTGCGGTTCGGAGTCGTGCTGTGGCCGGCAGGTGGCGCTCTGAGCCGCATGCTGCTTCCTTTTCGCGCGGGAGCAGGCGGTCCTCTCGGCTCAGGTCGGCAGTACTGGAGTTGGGTGTCCCTGGACGATGCGATTGGCAGCGTGCTCCATTCGATCGCCAACGACGAAGTCTCCGGTCCGGTCAACGTGACCTCTCCGATGCCCGTTCAGAATCGAGAATTCACCAGAGTTCTGGCCGAAGTACTTAATCGACCGGCAGTTCTGCCAGTCCCGGCATTCGCCCTCAAAGCGGCATTCGGACAGATGGCCCAGGAGTTGATGCTGGCCAGCGCGAGGGTGATGCCATCGCGCCTCCTCGATACCGGCTATGAATTCAGCGACTTCGAACTGGAGCCTGCACTGCGGCATATGCTGGGCAGATACTAGAGGCCTGCTTCCCAGGCAGGACTTTTCTATCCAGTCTCCTGTATGTCTGCATCTTCCATGTCGAGAAAACGGCGAATCTTCAGCCAGTTCCTCTCTGCGTCGCGCTCACCTAACTCGATAAGCCGAGTGAGGTAGTCGGACTCAAACAGCAAATAGGAGACGAGGTCGGAGCTGGCGACCCGTCGTGTTCCGAGTCCCCGGATCAGGTACCTCACAGAAGCCGGCATGGAACGCTCGTATTCCTTCGCCACCTGACCGATGTCGCTGGATGGGCGCAGTACCAACAGCTTCACTTCCTTCTCGGTAAGCAGCCAGCGGCGCGACTCGGGAACACGAGAAATCAGGTAGTTGATCCGGCGCAGTCGTTCGGCATCCACGTCCAGGTTGTCGAGAAAGATGGAGTTCAACAGCAGCCCGATCAGTTGGGCGGCCGGTGGGTACGGCTGATCCTCGGCGGAATGTTGCATCGGTCCCGAGCGCATACGCGACGAGATGGCCAGGATCCGAGTGGCACCGAGATGGTAGGCTGGTGAGAGCGGGTGCGACTGGCGCAGGCTTCCGTCGCCAAAATAACGGCCGCCGATCTTGCATGCTGGAAAAAACATGGGAATCGCGGCCGATGCCATGACGTGTTCAACGCTGATCTGACTATGGGTGGAAAACCTGCGAACACGGTCCCAGGTCTGCACATCTGGCTTGCCCTGCACAAACGTCACCGTACGTCCCGACCCATAGGAAGTGGCGGTTACTGCCAGGGCCCGTAGTCTGCCGGCATCGATGTTGGACGTAATCGCATCGGTATCGATGAGTTCTTCGAGAAATCGGTGAAGCGGCTCAGTGGCGACAAGGCCCTTCACTCTCGGCGCCAGGGATGATCCCCCGAGGCCCAGACTCACCATTACGCGAATAACGTTCCTGGCCAGCGACGGGAGGTCGGAACGAAACACGCGATTGGTGCAGAGCGACATCCAGTGCTCTGCCAGCGCGTCAACGGACGCCTCGAACGAATCGCCACGCCCTGCCAGGAACGTAGCGTTAATCGCGCCGGCCGAAACGCCCGTGAGGATGGGAAAGTTGACGTCCGGCCGCTGTCTCGCGATGAAACGCAACACGCCTACCTGGTAGGCACCACGGGCTCCACCGCCGGAAAGAACAAGCGCCGTCTGGTCAGTCACCTCGCGCTCCTTCACAAGAGTCGGGCGTGCCAGGAACTCCCCGCTTCAATCTCCCAATTGGCGGAACTCTTCGCGCGTAACCCGCCGAACGGCTCCCGATGCTTCCCGATACCAGACGGGCGCCGCATCAAGCAGCTCAATCTCCGCCTCCCGCTCCAGTCGTCGGAGTTCGCTGGTAAGCGCGTCAATCGAGCATCCGCTCGCCCCGGTCGCGGACTCGTCAACGGCGATCACGAGAAAACCCTCGTCCAGCCAATCGAACCCGGCCCGCAAGTCAGCCTGATGTGCCGTCCAGGTGTCGAGAAATACTGCCAGATCCGCCTGAAGTTTATTCAGGGCGGCATCGGCCGGCCGGGCCGATACACCATAGCACCAGATCCGCGCTTCTGGTGGCAACGAGGAGATCGGAACGAAGGTCAAAGGATGCGCTCTACTCCCATCGCAACGCGTCAATCGGATTCAGCTTCGCCGCGCGCCGCGCCGGCCAGATGCCAAAGAACAGCCCGATGGACAGTGAGAAGACGACCGCCATCGCCACAGCCGCACCCGAAACGCTGGTATTCCAGTTAGCCAGTGCGCTGAGCAGCTGGGAGGCACCGATGCCGACGGCGATGCCGATCAACCCGCCGACGAGACACAGCACGAGTGCCTCGAGCAGGAACTGGGTCAGTACGGCACCTCTCGTGGCACCGAGAGCCATCCGGATTCCGATCTCACGCGTTCGTTCGGTTACCGAGACCAACATGATGTTCATGATCCCGATTCCGCCGACAAGCAGACTGACAAGCGCGATGCCCGCCAGCAGGTAGGTGAATGTCTCGGTTGTCTCCTGCCGTGTGCCCATGAGCTCGGCCCGATCCATCACCCAGAAGTCATTTGCCTCGCCGACGCGCAGACGATGCTCACGGCGCATGATCGCCTCGATCTGCGCCATGGCAAGCGTGGTCGTGGCGCCATCCCGGACGGAAGCGTTGAACGATCTAATTCTGTCTGTGCCCATCAGGCGAAACTGCGCCGTATAAATGGGGACAAAAATCTGTTCGTCCTGGTTGAACCAGCTCGACCCACCCTTTGGCTCTACAACGCCCACGACCTCAAACGTGTTGTTGGCAATTGAAATTTTCTGGCCGACCAGCGCCAGTGCCGTCGTGCCAAGTAACTCGGGAACATCACCCCCGACCACGGCTACCCGGCGCCGTCCGTAATTATCCTGCGCTTCGAAGAACCGACCGACTGCCATGTCGTAGTTGTTGACCGTGTAGAATTCAGGCGTCGTTCCTGTGACCCGAACATTTGCGTTGGTACGTCCGAATTCGATCTGCAGGTTGGACGACATCTCCGGCGCCACCGCAAGGATCGCGTCGGCACCGTCTCCGACGGCGAGCGCCTCGTCTACCGTCAGCCTGGCGCTGCCACTTCTGGCTCCCCGGAACATCGCCTGGCCAGCCCGCACACTGAGAACATTGGTACCGAGGGCATCGATCTGCTCCTGGACAGCCCGCTGAGCACCAGTGCCCAGTGCAACCATGGTGATTACCGCGGCTACGCCGATCACGATTCCGAGCATCGTAAGCAGGCTACGCATCTTGTTGGCTCCGATAGCTGCCAGCGCGACCCGGATAACTTCGGCAAATAGCATTGAGTTCTCCTCTAAGCGTCTGCTAGCCGCGGCTTACGCCGGGGATCGCCGTCCGGCTGCGGATGCGTTCGAGCAATTCGCGTTGCTGAACCAGGGCAAGCGGCACCTGCACGACTTCATCCCCTTCCGATAGACCGGCTACGATTTCCGTGTATTCCCAGCTGCTGAGCCCAATCATGACCGGCCTGATCGTCAGGGCCCCATCTTCCGTGTATACGAATACGAACGCTTCTTTGGGACGAGCGGGATCCAGCCGGGCGGCCCGAGCCTCTTCCTCTCGAGCCTGTTGTGCCTGCTGCATGAGCTGCTGCCGTTGGCCAGCGGTCAAGTTCTGGAACAAACTGCGACGCTCGTCATCTGACATCGCCTGGATCTGAGCCATGGTCGGAAGCCCGCCGTCGGCCTCGGCATTGTCCGCCACCGGCGTGTCGTCTACCGCCGCGCTCTCATCGTCGGGCGCCTGCACGGTCTGCTCGAGCAGTTCCTCATCGAGCCCGAGCGCCCTGACGAGCTGACGGGCTTCGTCGGGCATCTTGACGGCGGCATTTTCCAGTGTAAGCACATCCGGACGCCGGCCGATCAGCATCTCTACGTCCGCGTTCATTCCCGGAAGGAGGAAACCGTCCTCGTTACGAATCCGGGCCAGGACGGCGAACAACGTCACGTTCTGTTCGACGACGGCCTGCGGTTCAATTTGCAAGACTTCGCCCTGGAACTCGCGATCCGGGTACGCTTCGACTTTGATCGTTGCCGGCAAACCAGGTTCGATCGAACCGATGTCGGTCTCGTCGACCAGCGTCCGTACCTGGACCTCATCGAGATCGGCCATGCGCAGCAGGATCGTGCCGCCAGTGACTTCCTTGGCGGAGGTGATGATCTGGCCTTCTTCGACAGTCTTCTCGACGACAATGCCGGTAATGGGTGCGGCCACGGCGACGTCGTTCAAGCGTTCACTCGCCAGTTGCAGGTTCGTTCTGGCCTTGACCAGAGATGCCTTTGCGTTGGCTGCTTCGAGAAGGGAGCTCTCGTACTCATCCTCCGTGACAATGGCGGATTCGTGCAGCGTGCTGGTTCGCGCCAGCTGCCGCTTGGCGATCGTGGACCGGGCCTCGGCGACTTCGAGATCGGCCTGCGCCTGCTCGAAGGCATTTCGTACGTCACGAGGATCGATGCGAACCAGGAGTTCGCCGCGTTCTACCTTGGCCCCGAGTTGCACCTCGACGGCGAGCACTTCACCGCTGGCCTGCGATTTCACGTCAATCACGCGGATGGGTTCGATCGAACCGGTCGCAGCCACCGTCGAGGTAACCTCGCGCACCGTGGCAATGGATGTGTCGAGACCCAGGTCTTCGCCTTCATCTGCCCGTCCGGTTCCGCAGGACACAACCAGGGTTCCGAGTAGCAGGGCTGTCACTTGTCTATGGTATCGCATGTTCGCTTCCGCGCTTTCTAGTTCTCTATCAGGCTTCTAGTTCCTGAGGTCGGTACCGAGCAGGGCTTCGAGTCTGGCGAGGCCGATCTGGTAGTCGAACTGCCGTTGAATGAGATCGACTTCTGCCTGACGCAGTGTGATCTGTG